>JAFQGP010000105.1 GCA_017415485.1 Clostridia bacterium | reverse complement strand
GAACGTAGCATCCGTCAAAACTGCACACCGCGCGGGGTATGTTCCCACAGGTAAAAGACGGGACTACGTTTTCTACAGAGATTGAAAAGATATTAGGAGATTACTATGGCATTTGACGCCGGAATACTTAGAGCCGTGGTGCGCGAGATCGAAAGCACCTGCACCGACGGCAGAATAGATAAAATATACCAGCCCGAGCGTGACGAGATCGTTTTCGTCATCCGTGCGGCGGGCAAGGAAAGACGCCTTCTCATAAACGCGGGCTCATCGTGTCCGCGCATGAACGTGACCACACTGAAGGCTGAAAACCCCACCACTCCCCCCATGTTCTGCATGATGCTTAGAAAGCATTTTGCGGGAGCAAGACTCACATCCGTCTCACAGCCGGGTTTTGAGAGAGTGGCAAGGCTCACCTTTGAGTGCCACGATGACCTTGGCTTCAGAACGAACAAGCACATCATATGCGAGATAATGGGAAAGTACAGCAACATTATCGTAACTGACAACGATGACAAAATAATCGGTATCTTAAAGCCCATTGATTTTGCGGCAAGCAGTGTGCGTCAGCTTCTTGCGGGAATGAGGTATTCCCTTCCCGAGCCGCAGAAGAAGCTTGAGCCGTTGGGTCTTACAAGAGAGGCTTTCAACGAGGCGGCGCGAAGTGCTGATCCCACCCGAAGTGCCGTTAAGTTCATCACCACAAGCTTCGTAGGTCTTGCGGCAGTCACCGCGCGTGAGATCGTTTACCGCGCAGGAGGAAGCATTGACGCTACTCTTGAAGACTGCGCAGACACCCTTTACGAAAAGCTTGTTGAAGTGACGAGTGCCGCAGACGTAGGCGGTATTGACGTTTCAATGGCGAAGGGACCGGACGGTGTTCCCGTTGAATATCTGTACACCCGTCTCACTCAGTACGAGGACGGTTGCGAGGTTATTTGCTATTCCTCCGTGGGAGAGCTGATCGACGAATACTACGCAAAGCGTGCAAGCGAAGAAAAGCTTCGCAGGAAGGCGTCTGACATTTTCCGCATTCTTGCCGCCGCTGAGACGAGGATCACGAAAAAGATCGCCCTGCAGAGCGCAGAGCTTGAAAAATGCGAGATGGGCGAGACTTATAAAAAATACGGTGACCTTATCACGGGCTCCATCTATATGATGAAGCGCGGAATGGATAAGGTGGAGCTTTCCGACTGGTACTCCGAGGGTGAAATGATTGAGATCGCCCTTAACGAAAGACTTACCCCTGCGCAGAACGCTCAGGCGTACTACAAAAAGTACAACAAGTCCAAGAGTGCAAAGATTCACTTGACCGCTCAGCTTGAAAGTGCCAAGGCAGAGCTTGAGTATATAGGAACGGTGTTCGATTCCCTCACCCGTGCTTCTACCGAACGTGAGCTTACCGAGATACGCGCGGAGCTTTATCACAGCGGATATGCTTCAAAAATGAAGAACTACACGGAGAAAAAGCGCCAGGCGCCCATCATCATGAAGTTTGAGACAAGCGACGGTCACACGGTACTTTGCGGTAAGAACAATACGGCAAATGACTATCTTACCACCAAGCTTGCAAACCGACGCGACTGGTGGTTCCACGTGAAGGATCAGCCCGGTTCTCACGTTGTTCTCGAATGCTTTGACGGAGAGGACGATCCGTCGGAGACAGCATTTACCGAGGCGGCAATGATAGCCGCATACCACTCCGCGGCGAAGGAATCTTCGGGAGTTGCAGTTGACTACACGAGAGTACGCGAGGTCAAAAAGCCTGCGGGATCAAAGCCCGGTTACGTTATCTATCACACCAACTGGACAGCTTACGTGACCCCCGACGAGGCAAAGGTCAAAGCAATGGCGAGATAAGAGAATAATGACACCGCCGAGGGTAGCAAAACGTTACTCTCGGCGGTGGTTATTATAGACAGGTTCGAAAAAATATGATAAAATTATAAAAAAACTTGTCAGCAAATCTAAAAACGCCACACTATATGAGTGAAAGGAGGCGAAGAGATGCAAAAAACGAACGAAATGCGTGACAGACTTTCAAGTGAATTTACCGAAAACTATATGGAAAAGCTGTTTTATTTCTGTCTGAAGAAGACCGGAAGTCATGTTGAAGCAGAAGATTTGACACAGGATATTGCGCTTCAAATAATTACAGCTTTGAACAAAGGAACGATTCCAACGAGTTTTTCGGCGTGGATTTGGCAGATAGCACGCAACCGTTATTCGGTATGGGCAAAAACAAAACATAATCGAAATGAGTCGGTAACCGGTTCCGACGTGGGAGAGTATGATATTCCCGATGAGAGTGGTAGTATACTTGATGAAATGATATTTGCAGAGCAAATGGCACAGCTCAGACGTGAGCTTGCGTTCATCAAAAGTGATTACCGAGACATCATCGTTGCCTATTACTTAGAAAACAAAAACGTTCGAGATATAGCGTCGTCACTTTCGCTTTCAACAAGTGCGGTACAGCAGAGACTTCACCGCGCAAGAATCATTTTGAAAGAAGGCATGGATATGGCAAGAGAATTTGGAATCAGAAGCTATAAACCCGAGAATATTACATTCGCTGCAACCGGTTCACAACCCAGTGGTCTTCCTTGGAAAGTTGTGCAAAGAAAAATCCCAAAAAATATTTTGCTACAAGCGAGCAATAACCCTTCAACAATTGAAGAGTTATCAATCGAACTTGGTATAGCAGTCCCTTACATGGAGGAAGAGGTTAATATCCTTCACCACGCAACACTTCTCGAAAAGCAAGGTGATAAATATATAACCAATTTCTTTATATTGGATAAAGACTGTCGTATAAAAGTCTATCACGCGCTTAGAAAGACTGCAAGAGAAAGAAGCCGTCTTATCCGAGAGTTTATGGATGACAGAATGACCGACATTCGTGCCCTGGGAATTGCAGGCGACCACATTGATGATAATACAATTCGTTGGTGGTTGGTTCCCGATCTCATTGATTATTTAATTGAAAATTCGGTAAAGGCACAAAACATTTACGAGCCGCCCAAACGCGCTAACGGAGAATCTTGGGGATTTGTCGGTTATGAGATCACCGATCTTCCCGAAGAGACAGTAATGGGACATGATGGTTGCGGTAATGAAAAGAATATGTTTTGGACATATAAATATGGAGATTATTCTTTGTGGAATCAATGCGGAGAGCCGGATTACGAAGAAGCCGAGT
>JAFQGP010000104.1 GCA_017415485.1 Clostridia bacterium | reverse complement strand
GACTTCATCGTTATGGCACCGCGACGCGCTTGTAAATGGGCGCGTCACGAGATCCTTCGGGCGTATATGCCTGCGGGCACGCCCTCAGGATGACATCGTTTTTTTCTTGCAGGGGGCTTCGCCCCCTGCACCCCTATTAGAAATTGCGAACACAGTTGCTTGACCATTATTGTGCAATTTGACATATTGTTTTTCCATAAACAAGTTTGTCAGCAGTCTGAGCGCCCTTTTGCCGCTGTTTTTCTTCCTTGACAAAAAAATCGCGATATGATACAATTAATTTGCAGAATTCCGTTACCTGCGGGGACATTATTTCGTCTTATAGGATGAAGGGGGTATGAAGATGGATGACAAAAGAATAATCGATCTCTTTTTTGCCCGTGACGAGGCGTGTCTTCGCGAGGTGACGAAAAAATACGGCAAGCTGATAATGCACATTGCCGAAAACTTTCTTTCAAGGCGCGAGGACGCGGAAGAGTGCTTCAACGACGTTCTTTTGGAGCTGTGGAACCGCATTCCGCCCGAGACCCCCGGCGACCTGCGGGCATATATCGCCGCGATAATCCGGAGTCGCGCGATAGATAAGCTCCGTGCGGAGTCGGCGGGCAAGCGGGGCGGAAACGTCCTGATCGTCAGCGACGAGCTCCTCTCCGACCTCCCCGACGGCACAACTCTTTCCGAAAAGTACGAATCGACCCTCGCTGGCGAGGTGGTAAACCGCTTCCTCGAATCGCAGGAAAAGAGCGACCGCGCCGTCTTCGTTATGCGCTATTTTCTGATGGAGAGCATCAAGGAGATCTCCGCCCGCACGGGCTTTTCCGAGGGCAAGATCAAAATGCTCCTTATGAGAATGCGCCGCAGACTTGAAGAAGAACTGAGAAAGGAAGGAATACTGCTTTGAAAAACAAAAATGAAAAACTGATGACGGCTTTCGACCGCATCGACTCGCGCTACATCGGCGAGGCAATGGAGTATTACGCCGAAAAACCCGCAAAGAAGTCCGTTTTCACCAAAAAAATGAACCGTTTCGTCACCGTAGCATCGGCAGCCGCCGCGTGCCTTTTGATCGTCGCGCTCGCGCTCCCCTCTTTGCTGATCGAAAGAGAACACGGCAGCTACACCCCCACGGACGTCCACGCGGAGGATACGAATTCCGAAATTCAGACCCCGCCCGAGCATGACGGAACAAAGGGGCTTATTTATGAGATAAGAGAAGACGGCGAGACTGCCCGCTTCGTAAGCTTCGGTGCCTGCACCGAGGAGACCGTCGTGATCGCAAGTACCTATGACGGTAAGCCTGTCGTTGAGATGATAATGGGGCCCTATTGGGATCACAGAAACAGCGGTGACAACGTTCGTATGAATGCAATGAGCTCATACGGAAGCAAGGACGTCAAGCATCTTATCATATCCGATACCGTTGAAAAGTTCGACGATACTATTATGAAGTGCTGTCCGAATATTGAAAGCGTATATATCGGCGCAAAGGTCGGCAAGATGCGCCGTTGGCTTTTCTCCGGCGGTGAGGGCGAAAAGATCGTGAAGCTCGAGGTTTCTCCTGATAACGAGGTCTATATGAGCAGCGGAAACTGCATCATTGAAAAGGCAACCAAAACTCTCTTCCGCGGATGCGAAACGAGTGTTATCCCCGATGACGGAAGTGTTGAGGTTATCGGATACAATGCTTTTGCCGGTGCTGCCGGACTCACCTCCATCGTGATCCCCGATTGCGTAACTGAGATCGAGAGCGATGCTTTCGGTTGGTCTGCTCTTGAAAGCATCACCCTGCCCGCAAACCTGCAGAAGCTGGGTCCAAGCGTATTTGTCGGATGCCAGAAGCTCGAGAGCGTTGATCTCAACGGCTTCACTCAGATACCGCGCTCGACGTTTGGCAGCTGCATAGCCCTCAAAGAGGTAAAGGGCAGCGAGAATATCGTTGAGATCGAAGATGACGGATTCGATTTCTGCAAGGGTCTTGAAAGCATCACCTTCGGCAAATCACTTAAAAAGATCGGCTACGGTGCGTTTTACGCTTGCACTGCCGTGATAACCTACGAAGGCACGATCGAAGATTGGAACGCAATCGAAAAGGACGAAAAGTGGCATACTTACACCGATGCAAACTGCGTCCTCAAAAAGATCGTCTGCACCGACGGCGAATTTGTCCCCGTCGCGCAGTGGCCGGGTAAAAATTAATATCTGATCCAAAGGACCGATCCGCGCGATCGGTCCTTTTCTTGACAAAATAACCGTGATATGATAAAATTATCTTGTGGATCCGTTACCCGGACTGTGATTTTTCCGTCTTATAGGATGGAGGTGTGACCATGACCGACAAAAGTATAATTAAGCTATTCGCCGAGCGCGATGAGGATGCTCTGCGCGAGGTGATGAAAAAATACGGCGACTTTTGCCTTGAGATAGCAAAAGACAATGTGCCAACGACCGAAGAGGCGGAAGAATGCGTAAACGAGGCTCTGATCGGGCTTTGGCATCACCTCGCCGAGGATAAGCCGCGCAATCTGCCCACTTATATCGCCGCGACGGTCTCAAGGTGCGCGGGATGCAAAGAAAGCGTTGATCCCGCACTCTACAAAAAGTATATTAAGAAGCAGAAGGGCAATCCTTTGCCCGCTATCGCCGCGGCAGTGCTCGTTCTTTGCCTGATCCCCGCCGTTTGGTTTTTGCCGAAAAATACCCAAACAGAAGACACGACACCCGCAGATACCACCTCTATCCCCGAAACCACGGAAGTAATTGAGGAAACGACCGCCCCGCAGCTTGAAAGCGACGGCACGCAAGGTTTGCTTTACGAGGTCGCCGAGGACGGAAAGAGCGCGCGCTTCATCGGATTCGGTGATTGCAAAGAGGAAACCGTGTATATCGCAAGCAGTTACGGCGGTCTGCCCGTGACAGAAATGCTCCTCGGCGAGCTGAGAGATCTCAGTCAAACAGAAGATCCGCAGATCAAGAGCTTGACCGATTACGGCAGCCCATACCTGAAGCATCTTGTCATTTCAGATACCGTAGAAGTGGTTGCCGGTGAGATCATTTCCTCTTGCGCCAACATTGAAAGCGTTTATTACGGCAAAAACGTTCGCGACCCCGGTATCGGATGGTATACAGGATATAAGACTCACAAAAATTTCACCTCTTTGGAGGTGTCGCCCGAAAACGCAATATATTACAGCAGCGGCAACTGCATCATTGAAAAAGCGACGAAAACCCTTGTGCGCGGTTGCGGCGGTAGCGTCATTCCCGACGACGGAAGCGTGGAGGTCATCGGCAAGCACGCGTTTGCTTATCTCAGAACTCTTGCATCGATCGACCTCCCCGAAAGCGTGAAGGTTATCGAAGAAAGTGCTTTTGAAGGATGCATGGGACTTGCCAAAATAGTTCTTCCGAGCAATCTGCAAAGCTTGGGAGAAAGTGCTTTTACACATTGCACCGGCATTAAAAGTGCCGATCTTAACGGCTTTACCGTTCTGCCCAAGGCTGTTTTTCAGCGATGCGGCCGCCTTGAAGAGCTGAAAGGAAGCGAAAATCTGACCGAGATCGGCGAGGAAGCTTTCGATAGCTGTTCCAAATTGAATATCACCCTTGGCTTGTCGCTCAAAAAGATCGGCAACTATGCCTTTCTCGACTGCGGCAACAGCATTCACTTCAACGGCACGAAGGAGGAATGGAACGCCATCGAAAAGGAGCACTATTGGTGTTCCTACTCACGCGCAAGCTCCTCGACGATGAGGCTTGTCATCTGCACAAACGGAGGCGTCAAATCAAATCCGCAACCCTTGCCGCCAAGCAAGAATTCTTAAAGCAAAACCCGCTTCAAAACGAAGCCTTTTCATAAGGATGAAAAAGCCATCGTGATACAATATCGCGATGGCTTTTCGATGTTATAAAGTTTTAATTGTATATCATAGATCTGCAGATGACGCAAGAGTTATATTCCGACTTCGTCGGAGTGATATTATCGCTTCGCGATAGTGGTATTAAAGCCTTACGGCTTCAGTGATATTTTATTCGCCATAAAACTCGCGAAGCGAATACCACTCGGCAATAGCCGAATATCACTGCAAAGCAATATCACTCGCCAAAGGCGAATAAAACTGCCCAACTTCTTTATGAGAAGTTGGGCAATGAAGCGGATTTTATCTTATCTCCTCATCGCTCTGATGGCGTTGAGCACGGCGATGACCATGACTCCGACGTCGGCGAAGATGCCGATCCACATATTCGCCAAGCCTGCCGCGACGAGCGCAAGGCAGCCGAATTTGACGGCGAGGGAGAAGATTATGTTCTGTTTTACGATCGAAATGCATTTGCGCGAGATGGCGATGGCTTTTGCTACGTCGCGGGGGTCGTCCTTCATCAGCACAATGTCCGCCGCCTCGATCGCGGCATCCGAGCCCATCGCACCCATTGCGATCCCGACGTCCGCGCGCGCAAGCACGGGCGCGTCGTTGATTCCGTCGCCGACAAAGGCGACCTTCTTTTTGTCCGAAAGTAGTGCCTCGACCTCGCCGAGCTTATCCGCGGGCAGGAGAGACGCGCGGTATTCGGAGATCCCAAGGGATCGGCTGACCGCCTCCGCGATAGCCTCGCCGTCGCCCGTCAGCATCACGCATTTTTGGGTGCCGATCTTGCCAAGTTCCGCGATAGCCTCGCGCGATTCTTCCTTGATCGCGTCCGCAACGAGCAGGATCCCCGCAAATTCGGAGTCGATAGACACATAAACCGCCGTCGATGCTCCCGAATATTCGGGTGCGTCCGCAATAAGCTTGCGGTTTCCGACTGCAACGGGCACGCCGTCGATCTCGCAGGTGACGCCAAGACCGCCCTCCTCGCGCAGATTCGTCACGCGCGAGTGATCGATCTCGCCGCCGAAAGATGCGACGATGCTTTTGGCGATCGGATGCGTCGAGGATGCTTCCGCGTGCGCGGCAAATTCGAGGAGCTTTTCCTTTTCGACTCGGTTTTCGATAATTTCCGTGACCTCAAACGAACCGCGAGTCAGCGTGCCCGTCTTGTCGAGGGCAACGATCTTGACCTCGGCAAGCGCCTCAAGGTAATTCGAGCCCTTGACGAGCACTCCTTCGCGGCTCGCGCAGCCGATTCCCGCGAAAAAGGTCAGCGGAATGCTGATGACCAGCGCGCAGGGGCAGCTGATGACAAGGAAGGTCAGCGCGCGGTAGAACCATTCGTGCCACTCGCCAAGCCCGCAAAGGGGCGGGATCACGGCAAGCGCGAGCGCCGCGCCGCAGACAGCGGGGGTATAAACGCGCGCGAAGCGCGAAATGAATTTTTCCGATCTCGATTTGCGCGAGCTTGCGTTTTCAACGAGCTCAAGAATGCGCGAGACCGTCGATTCGCCGAACTCCTTTTCGGTGCGGATGTGCAAAAGTCCCGTCAGATTGACGCAACCGCTGATGACGGCGCCGCCCGCCGCGATCTCGCGCGGAACGCTCTCTCCCGTCAATGCGGAGGTGTCAAGCGTGCTCTCGCCCTCGGTCACAACGCCGTCGAGCGGCACTTTCTCACCGGGACGAACGACGATTATTTCGCCAACTGCAACCTCGGCGGGATCGACTTCGATGACCTCGCCCCCGCGCAGAACGTTCGCCGAATCGGGGCGGATGTCCATAAGTTCTGCGATATTTTTACGGCTCTTGCCGACCGCGATCGACTGAAACAGCTCGCCCGTCTGGTAAAAGAGCATGACAGCGACCGCCTCGTTGTAGTCGCCGCTCTTCACGTAAACCGCAAGCGCGAATGCGCCGACGGTGGCTATCGCCATAAGGAAGTTTTCATCGAGAAACCGGCGGTTCCAAAGCCCGAGGAGAGCTTCCCAAAGAATGTCGTAGCCGATGAGAAGGTAGAGCGCGGTGAACAAAACAAGGCGCAAAATGCCTTCAAGCGGTAAAACATTGAGCAAAAGCGTGCCAGCGGCGGCGGTGATTATCCGCGCGAGCATTATCTTGTGCCGTTTTTTCATCACATTTCGATGTCGAAATGACGCTCAACCTTGCGGCAGGTCCCCAGAATTTCTTTAAGTACCTTCGCCTCGTCTGCGCCCTCGACGAAAACAACGGTCATTTTCTGAGTCATAAAGTTGATCGAAAGGTCAGCAACACCCGCAACCTTCTTTGCGGCGTCCTCCGCCTTTGCGGCACAATGCGCGCAGTCAACCTCGATCTTATAAATCTTTTTCATAATGTCCTGTCTCCTTGAAATTTTTACAATTAAATACTTGTTTAATCGTTACGTTTGTATTATACTGTTTGTAGCAAGAAAAATCAACCGTTTGCGGGTCTTTGCGACCAAAAAAGCTAATTTTATTACCAAAAAGGAGAAGGAAATGGCACATCTCCACACACATATCGACAACGAAAATTTTGAATCCGCCGCCGAGTTTTTTAAGATGCTCGCCGACGGGACGAGGATCAAAATATTCTGGATCCTCTGCCACAGCGAGGAATGCGGCGTCGGGCTTTCCGAAAGGCTCGGCATTTCGGGACCCGCGGTGGCGCATCACCTGCGCGTTTTGCGCGAATGTGGGCTGATCGACTCGCGCCGCGAGGGCAAGGAGGTCTACTACCGCATCGCCGACAGCGAGGTCGGTCTTGCGATGCACACCGCCGTTGAGAGCATCATGGAGGTCGCCTGCCCCGAAAGCGAAGGCGGCGCAACGAGCGCGGAAACTGTCCGCAAGGTGCACGATTATCTGCTCGAGCACATTTCCGAGCGCGTGACCATCGAGGAGCTGTCAAGGCAATTCCACATCAATCCGACCACTCTCAAAAAGGCTTTCAAGGACGAATACGGCTCCTCGATAGCGGCGCACACCAAGGAGCATCGAATGGAGCGCGCCGAGAAACTCTTGCGCGAGGGCGGTGCAAGCGTCAGCGACGTAGCCCGCGCCGTCGGATTCGACAGCGCAAGCCGTTTCACCGCCGCTTTCAGGGAAAAATACGGCATCTCTCCAAGCGATTACAGGAGGAAGAAATGAAAAAATTACTCATCAGCGGCTTCGACCCTTTCGGCGGCGAGAAGATAAATCCCTCGTTCGAGGCGGTCAAGCTACTGCCCGACGTTATATGCGAATATGAGCTGACCAAAATCGAGCTCCCCACCGTTTTCGGTCGCTCGGCGGAGATTATGAGCGCGAAGATCGAGGAGATCCGCCCCGATGCCGTGATCTGTGTCGGTCAGGCGGGCGGCAGACGCGGGATCACACCCGAGGTGATCGGAATCAACCTCCGCGAGGCAACGATTTCCGACAACGCGGGCGCGCAACTGCAAAACGAGCCCGTGAGCGAAGGCGCACCCGACGGAATCTTCTCAACTCTCCCCGTCCGCGAAATGGTCGCGGCGATCAAAGCCGAGGGTCTGCCGGCCTCGCTCTCCTTCAGCGCAGGAGCTTTTGTCTGCAACGACCTGCTCTTTTCGCTCCTCAACACCTACCGCGGCACCGAAATAAAAATCGGCTTTATCCACGTCCCCTTCCTCCCCGAGCAAGCGAAGGACGGCGTGCCGAGTATGACTCTTTCCGAAATCACGAAAGGTTTGATCGCGGCAATAGAGTGTTTATAATATAATTTGGATTTCTTGATTTAGTGCAGTACAGACTCCGCCACCCCTCATTCGTCACGCTCGCGCGTGCCACCTTCTCCCAAGATCCGGGAGAAGGCATTTGGTTAGTTCGCTAATTTTGCATATTCAGCAAATGATGCTTGGGATGTGAACCACAGTTGGTCAAATAGGAATATTTTATTTGAATTGCTTCGCAATATAACTCAAATATGTGGGTTTGTTATGAAATGTTTCTCAATTAACCATAGAATAAAGCTATTTCGCTCCCAACAATGGCAAATATTAATAATAAATTATTCCTATTTGACCAACAAAAGGTTATATCCAAACGATGCCCGCTGAAATGCGAAGGACTACGAACCAACCAATTAGCCTTCTCCCGGACCTTGGGAGAAGGTGGCGCGAAGCGACGAATGAGGGGTGGCGGAGTCTGTACTGCATAAACGACAAACGTACAATTCACATTATAATTTCTCGCCTTTCCTGACCAATAGAATAAAACCGCGGCGAATATCGGTAATGCTCCGATATTCGCCGCGTCTGGG
>JAFQGP010000103.1 GCA_017415485.1 Clostridia bacterium | reverse complement strand
AATGCACTTGAAAGCAATTGTAATGAAACCGAAGATGCATTGATGCTGTCTCTTGAGAAATTGCGTAAACATTCAAGTACAGTCCAAGAACAAGTTGTTTTTAAACTATTCATAAGACTATTGCCAGATGTGATGGAGTACCACAATCCTTACCACGATTGGGCAAAAAAAGAATATCAAGCTGAAAAAGACTATCTATTAGCAGAGAATAAGTTGAATTGCGTTTGGAAGGGAGAATTTCAAATGTATAAAATTGCTAAGGAGTTATACGATGATGCACAATATCAGTACCACTGTGATTGGCTTGGAAGACAAAGCTTGGACGTTTATATACCATCAATATCGGTTGGAATTGAGTATCAAGGCATACAGCATTATGAACCGGTAGATCATTTTGGTGGAGAAAATGCATATTTGCATAGAGTGGAACTTGATAATCAAAAGCGTCAACTCTGTGCTGCCAATAATGTTAAACTGATAGAATGGAGATATGATTCTCCTCTAACGAAAAATGGATTGAGTAAGAAAATCAAAAATATTATTAAGGAGACAATATGATACACGGCTTAAATAATACTTATTTATATGCAGCAAAAAAGATTATAACTGTATGCAGTAATGGAACAGACAATGAATCATTTAGAGGTACTGGCTTTTTTATACAAAAGGATTCTGGTTTCTTTTTTGTTACCAATCGTCATATGGTTGAACCCGGATATAACGATCCTAAATACAAGGGATATACATTGATTGAATTCAATATAGAGAGTTATGAAAGTTTTGATTCTAATAATAGACCTACCACTTTAAAATCGGCTTCTTTAGTAAATTTCAGCGAATTTAAATTTGATCAAAACGAACATAATGATGTAGCGTGTATTAAAGATCCCAGATTTGTTGGGGGGATGACTATAAACGCACCAATTCCATATTCGATGTTAGCTACCGACGACTGGATTTCAGAAAAATTATCAGTATGTGATTCTATTGCATATCCTGGCTTTCCTGATTGGTATGATAGACATAATAATACTCCAATATTTAGAATGGGAACAATTGCGAGTGATCCTCGGTTGAATTATTCATGTTTTCCTGGTGCTCCAATATCATCGCGGATTGCGTATGAAGGATTTTCGACTGGTGGTGCATCGGGAAGTCCAGTTTTTGCAGTTCAACGTGGATTCAGAACCGGAGGCTCAATATCAGCTTCAGCTGATTTTTATAGGGAAGTGAAGCTTATTGGAATAAACGCAGGGCATTTTAAGGATCAAATAGGACACTCAGGCATTTCATATTTGTATAAGTCATCTGTAATTCACAATATTATTAATGCTACATAATTAGGCGTGGTTGATTGCGAAGCAAAATACTTGGTTGCATAATCTCCGCAAGTGGTCAAACATGTGGTCAAAGGCGAAAAACGGGCTTGTTCAACCCCGAGAGAGTGGGAGAACAAGCCCATTTAATATATCGTGAAAACGCGAGATTTTGCGAGGATGTGTGAGAAAAATAAAAGTGAGTGACAAGACTTACGAACTTCTATTTGCGCGCGATGTGCGGCTTAAGTGGTGAAAATGGGTACTTAGCGCGCAAATGATTGGTGTTGCGGGGCAAAACCAAGAAGTTCTTCGTCTATTGAATTTAGAACGAAATAAGGGCAACCCGAACTCGTTCGGATTGCCCGTATTTGGTCTGAGTGACAAGACTTGAACTTGCGGCCTCTACCACCCCAAGGTAGCGCGCTACCAGCTGCGCCACACCCAGATCTTGCGCTTGGCGCGGTTCCTGTAGGCTGTTGCCCGCAGCTTGCGCCTTGCGACTTGAATATTATATCACAGTTTCTTGGATTTGTCAATACCTTTTTTGACTTTTTTATAAGTTTTTTTATAAAAAACGTTTCTATTTCTTTTTTGATGAGAAATTGCGATTTTTATTATTACTAACATAAAAACTGTGATCAAAACTACTGTGGCGATGATTCGTTTGGACAGCTCAAATGGCGTCTTTTTATTGGTATTGTCTATGCTCGGTTTGTTATCTGGTGCTGGTGCGGATTCGGGAAGGGGAGCGGTTTCGTCTGCGGGTTCTGTTTCGGGTGGGATGATCTCTACTATATCCCAAGCTGAAGTATCGGACGGTGTCTCGCCGTAAAGGAGCAGCGTTTTTTGACCGGTTATTACATTAGAGTGTGAAATATCAATGTTTTGGGGCAGCAGATCGGTGGCGGTCAGTATCAGCTTGAGATTGCCCGCACTTCCGCCTTTGTTTCTGCTGTGAATAAGTTTTTCGACCCTACCGCCTTGGATTTCGATGGTTACGTTTTCGGTATATGCATGATCTCCCGCAACGTAGAGTTCTTTGATGGTTGCGTTTTCGGTGACAATAAGGCTTGAGGACTCGATATTGGTTCCGTGATTGCATGTTTCGCCCATGACGAGTCGGCTGACGAATGCGTTTCCACCGATCGTAACCGAATAATTACCGCTTGAGGCTGCTTCGGCATTTGACGGTGCGACGAAATCGAAAAGCCCGCCAAGCAGAGTGATCGAAATATCGTCCGAGGTGCTTTCGCTCCTTCTGCCACCGCGTATGAAGAGCTTGCCGCCGTCGGATGGAGTGTAGGTGTATTCAGCTTTCTTTTCTACGCCAAGCTTGGAAAGCTTTTCGGGGGACGTGATGTTTGTGGGGTAATAATCTATTCCGAGATCAAACATCTTGCGGATCTCGCTCATATCGTCCGCGGCGCGCAGGCAGGTGAGAAGAGAAGCTGCTTTGGCTTTGTCTATCCAAACTTTTGCGCGGTCGAAATTTGCTGGATCCGAAAGGCCTTGAATATTGAATGCGATTCCGGCGTTGACTTTACCGCTTGAATTTGTCATTTCGGAAAGCGATATTATGCTTTTTTCATAGCCCGCGTCGGTCTGGTCTCCCCAGATGAGATGGCAAAATATATCGCGGTTTAAGTTATAAGATATTTGGAGAAGAGAAAGTGAACTGCTTGATATAACAATATCTTCGGGTGCAAAATATTCAAGAGCTGTGTCGATAGTCTTTTTTATGACGTCCTTACCTACCGATTTCAGCTCGATAAAAGGCTTTGCACCGTATTTTTTGCATATTTCAAGATATTCGCGGAAGGTTGGGACGTATAATTTGCTTGGGTCGGTAGACGGAATATCGAAGCCGTAAGCGGCGGTATTGATGCGGTATTGTAGTATTTCCGCATAAGTCATTGCGTGGACTCTTCCGCTTCCGTTGGTGGTGCGGTCGAGGGTTGAATCGTGGATGCAGACAAGCTCGCCGTCCTCTGTCATAAGTACGTCGGTTTCGATGTAATCAAAGCCGTGCTTGCCCGCGGCTTCAAAGGAAAGAACGGTATTCTCTGGTCCCTCGGGCTGAAAACCTCTGTGGGCGCTGAGAACGATTGAATCGATCTCACTTGCTGTCAGTGCGCGCGCGGGCTCGATGTAATTCAGATTCCAATTCGTATTGACGACCTCAAAACTTTCGCCTGCGAAAAAGCTTGTCGAAGCGTATATGGTGAGAGGCGCGTTGGTCTTGCCGCCACGGTCAAGAGTGAGATTCTCGAATCGAGTGGGGCCACCAAGAACGAAGCGATGTTCATCATTGATCGAAAGAGCCTCCTTGGATGCGGCGTGCACGACCAGCCGCGCGTCGGCGGATATTCTGAAATCGTTTACGCCGTAAGCTGAGGTGAATGTTACTTCGCCCTTGTGAGATATTTTTCCGTCATAGTTGAAATGATCTGCGACATTAAGTTTGCCGCAGATTACTATGGTTGCCGATGCCGAAGGATCATTTTTGACATTCGATCTTTCAAAAATGAGTTCATAGACTTTCTCGAGCGTTCCGACGGGGGATGACGGGGAAGTACCGTCGCCGTTTCCGCCGTCGCAGACATAGATCGCCAAGTTCGTTTCGGCTTTTATTGGTATTATCGTTGAGGATAAAACAGCTGCCAGAATCAAAAAGGCAAGAAGCTTTTTCATAATTTACCTCAGTATCATTTTTATTGCAAAAAGTTGCAGAAGTTTGGGCAATGCATTGAGGAGCAGGAGCAGAGGATTTCGGTTGATCGAGTAAGCAAACCGCGGATTTTTCTTTTTCAATATCCGCACCGCTTTTTGCGCGATCTTTTCGGGCGGGATGTTGCGCGCTTCGACGGTGCCGACTATTCGCTTGAACCTTGCGGCGTTACAGCTGTAAAGCTTTGTGCCCTCGCAGAATCTGTCGAGAGCATCTGTGGAAACGCCGAGCATCCGTGTTTTTACCGCTCCGGCACGGAGGACGGAAACGGTTATGCCGAGAAGTTGGAGCTCCATTCGAAGTGAATATGCGTATTTATCGAGCGCCGCTTTGGTTACGGCGTAGATGCCCGTGAAGGGAAGCGGATCAAGCGGTGCAAGCTCGCTCGTTACGATAAGTATTCGGCTACCCTTTCCGAGCAGCGGGAGGAATGTCTTGTTGATCAAGAATGCGCCGCGCAGATTGACGTCAAATATTGTGCGGAAGTCTTCGTCCGACATCTCGACGAGCGAATCAAGCATATACATTCCCGCAAAATGAAGGATGGCGTCAAGACTCTCTGCGGTTTCTGCGACACGCGCAAATGCCTCTTTGATGCTATCCTCGGAAGTAATGTCAGCTTGGATGGGGATTATAGCTTTCTCAGCCTCCATGATTCTTTGGTCAAGCGCGAAGACGGTGTACCCCATATCGCGCAGAAGCTTACATGCGGCGCTGCCCATTCCGCCATACGCGCCCGTTACAAGGATCGACTTCATTTTTTACCTCTTGATAAACTTTTTGTCCCGAATAAACGCCATCAACTGCTTTTTGTGTTTGCAGAGCTTTTCGTTGCAATGTTTGCAGGAGATGCAGGCGTTTGTGCGCTCGGAGAAACGCTCGGGATGGCGCTTATAATTCCACTCCCAGCGGAACAAAAGCATCAGCGAGAGCGCAACGAGGCTGTATGTGTACGGGTGGGGAATAAAGACGAGAGGCGTGAACATCATTGCAAAATCCCAGTTATATATGCGGCAATCGGTGCAGCATCTGTTTTTCATAAACCAAGTCTGGAAGGGGCAGAAAAAGAGGATGCAGATCATATCGCAAACGCCGTAAGCGAGGGTGATGAGTATGAGTATGCCCGCGTCAATGATATTTGTGAAATAGAGTACTCCGATCGCGCCGTTGAGGGCGAACCAAGCCGCCGCGACGGCGAAAGTGCGCCACGGGGATTGCAGTTTGGGTTCTTTGGACTCTGTCGGGATAAAATTGCGGGAAAATTGCTTTTGACAACCGGGACTTTCGAGCTTTGACGGGAAAAATCTGCAAGCCATTTCAATGGCGTAGACTATCCAGATCAATATCAAAAGGAAAGGGAGTGCCTTGCTGTTTTCAAGAAAAACGCCTTTACCCGTGATACGTTTGAATATATAAAGCGCCGTAGCACCTAAAAACATAAGCGCACGGATCACCATTTTGACGTAATGCATCGCCGAGACGCGCGAAATCTTATAATTGCTCATAGGGTATCTGCTTTCGTTGTGTTGTTCTATTATTATATCACATCTCTTTGACTTTTGCAACCGAAAAAATGATAACGTAACTCAATTATTGGTGAGGTAGACAAACAAAAACGCGATGAATTTTCACCGCGTTTTTGTGTTTTATTTGTTCATCATAGTATCCGAGATAACTTCGAGGACTCGCTGATAGCATCCGCCGCAGCCGGTGGAGCAATGAGTGGTCTTTTTGACATCTTCGAAAACGTCGAGAAGGTTTTCAACTTTTGAGTGCTTTTCAAGCGCATCAAGGATGTTGAAATAGGATACGTTTTTGCAGTTGCAGATCTTGAAATCCTTTACGGACTTGCTATCTACGGGTTTGAGGTCACAGGTTTTGTTTTCAGACATTTTCTTATCCTCCGTGTCTTGTTTTGTTGATATAATTATATCATTTTTACTTTGATTTTTCCGTGACCGAGTCACAGTTTTGATTTGTTGATCTCTTTTTGGACAGCCGCGATCCTTTCACCGAGGGGCGGGTGGCTGTATTCGAGAACGACGTTGATCTTTGAGGGAGCCAGGTGTGCGAAATTTTCACGTGCGAGCTTTTTGAGCGCGGAGATCATGGCCGCGCCGTAGCCTTCGCTGACTGCCTGACGGTCTGCGCGGTATTCCGCCGAGCGGCTGTGCGCGTTCATAATGATCGACATAAAGGGCTGAACGATTCCGAGTCCCGTGCCCATAAGCAGGTAAACAAATCCGTAGTTGACGCCCTCGAAGCCGAAGGCGGTGTGCAGCTCGGGCGTGCTGACGGCGAGGAAAGCGACGGTTCCCATCAGCGCCATATTGATGAGGCTGAGAGCCTGGCGCTTCGGCACGTCCTTGTGAAGACCGTGACCGAGCTCGTGTGCGAAAACGGCACAGATCTCGTCGGGCGTCATAGCGTTTACAAGGTTATCGTAAAGGACGATGGTCTTCATCTTGCCAAAGCCCGTAAAATAAGCGTTGAGCTTTGTTGTGCGGCGAGATGCGTCCATTACCTCAATAGCCTTGACCTTGTAGCCGTGCTTGGTCAGAAGGGCTTCAAGGCTGTTTCTGAGCTCGCCCTCTTCGAGCGGAACGAATTTGTTGCCGATGCGGCTGAAAATGGGGTAAAGGAAGGAAATGATGAGCGAGAAGCAGAACATTGCGCCCGCAAAGATAGGGATCATCCAAACGCCGACGAGGCTGTAGAAGCCGTAAACAGCGTAACAGATAAGTATCGAGAGAAGAAGATTGAGCAGGAAAGAGCGGATCCTGTCGGCAACGAAGGTCTTGCCCGTCGTTTTGTTGAAGCCGTATTTCTGCTCGATGACCATATTTGAAACGTAGCTTTCGATGATCTCGAAAACTGTTGACACGAGAGTAGCAAAAATGATTACGGAGAGAAGCCCTGCGTGATCACCTGCGGGAAAGAGGGAAGCCACGGCGGAGTAGGCGTCCGTTGCAAGAAGTGTGAGCATAACGATGCCGGTGATGATCGAGGAGATGATGGCAAATCTTGAATGCTCCGACTCGTATTTCTTCCAAGTCGCGTATGTTTCGTCGTCGTAAACGTCGGCGAGGTTTGCAGGTGTGGGATTGTTTGCCGAGTGATGCTGAACGACGTTCAGCACAATGCCGTAAACGCCCCCGATGAGGGTCAAAATAATAATGACAAGCTTGATCATTTTTTGTGCTCCTTTTTATCCATTTCGGCAAAAAGCTTTTCGTAGGGCATAAGCATACCTTCGTTCATCTTGTTGCCCATTTTGGAAAGTATAGTTTCGTTTGAAAGAAGCGCGCCCACAAGGTACATCTTCATTGAGGTGAAGAATTTCTTCTGCGGGAAGTCGTAAATGCCCTGCTTTTTGTAGAATTTGTGATCGGCGCGCATCATTCCGCGCATCTGATAGATGAGGTCTCGGAAGATCTTCATTCCGCCGACACCCCAGAAATTCTGCGGTGCGGTGTGCTTGGTTTCGAGCGCGAAGGCAAGCGATTTTGCAAGCGCGTCGATCTGCGCATCGGTGTCATATTCATCGGTCGCAACACCGCAAAGGAAGTTCCCGCCCGTTTCCGCACGCGCCTCGATGACGGTGCGAAGGTTGTGCTCCTCCGAGTAATTGCCCGAAACGAGATAACCGACGGGCATTCCCACCGTCACGGTTCTGTGACCGTTGCAGAAATTGCGATCGTCATACATCTTGAATCTCGCGCCCATCGAATGGTCGGAGATGCTGAAAGCATAAACGATTGCGTCAGCGGTCTGAATGTTTTCACGAAGAAAGCTGTCAAAACCATCCTTGTAAACGCACTTCTCGGAAACCGCGCAACGGAAGCATCCAAGGCAACCGCCCGCGAGAGGGTATTCCGAAATATTGACAACTCTGGTTTTGAATCCGAAAACTGCGCGGAAACGTTCAGTCATGCGAGCAAGATTGGAACCTTCGTCGATATTGTCGGTGATGATAACGATATCCTTGCCATCGCTTTTTGCCGATTCATCGGAGTAATTTGCGGCGACGGGGGAATAAGCGCGCTCTTTTTTCTTTTGAACCTCGAAAATTCCTTCTTTGACAGACCAAAGGAATCGCTCAAAGAATTTTTCGGCGTCCTTTTGACCGTTTTCGCTCAAAAGATCTTCCATATCGGCAGAAAGACCGCGGATATAGCGCATACCGAGATCAAGCGCGTTTTCTTCGATATACTTATGCGCCGTGACATCGTAAAAATGCTTCGATGTGGTTATCTGCGTGGCGTAAATGCCCGAAAGATCAACTCCGCTCGCCTTTGTGAGCTCAATGAACCTGTGGAGCTGCGAGGGCGCGAGAAAGGTATAAACGGGATAGGAGAATATCACGGCATCAGAAGAGGTAAGGATCTCCTCGGCTTCGTCAAAGTTCTTCTCAAGTGCCTTGATCTTTTGCCCCGCATTGAGGATGCGGAATTCGTGCTCGGGGTATTTGCGTTCAAGATATCGAACTGTCTGAAGCGTGATGCTGTATTGCCCCTTGGGGCTTCCGTTAATTACGGCAATTTTCATTACTTGCTGTCCTTTCCGACGATGTATTTCTTATAGAAAATAATGATGAAGGGAATCGAAATGAAGAAGGTGCAGATGTCGGCAAAAGACTGAGAAGCCTGAACACCCGTCAAGTCAAACAAGAGAGGGAACACGAAAACCGTGGGCAGGAAGAATATTCCCTGACGGCAGCTTGCAAGGAAGGTCGCCTGAATCTTGAAGCCGAGACCTTGGTAAAGCTGATTGACAAAGGTACTGAACGCCATAAGCGGTATACAAGCGCAAAGGAAATAAAGCGTTTGTGTGCCGAGAAGTGCAACCTCTGCGTCATCACAGAAGAACCACATTATCTCTTCTGCGAAAAGTGCGGAAAAGATTCCGAATGTCAAACAAATCGCAGAGCCAACCTTGACAGAGAAGGTGAAGCACTCCCAAGTGCGCTTTTTGTTGCCCGCGCCGTAGTTGTATCCCGCAGCAGGCTGAAATCCCTGACCGAGACCGATGATGATGTTGCGGACGAGCATATAGACCTTGTTGGCAATGGTGATAGCGGCGCCCGCGGCATCTCCACCGTAGTCGATCGCTTGAATATTGAGCGCGGCAGAGGCAATACTTGCAAGTCCCTGACGGAAAATTGTCGGTATGCCGGTGGTGACGATTGCTTTGTAATCGGTAAAGCGTCGGCTGACGCTCTTTATATTGATCTTTACGATAGATTTCTTAAACAGAAAGAAGCAGAAGAGGATCGAAAAACTCACGGTCTGGCTTGCCATTGTGGCAATAGCGGCACCGCCCGTTCCCATACTGAAGCCGTTGATAAGGATCGGGTCGAGGATCATATTGAGAATTCCGCCCGTTGTGATTCCCACCATCGAAAGGAAGGCAAGTCCCTCGCTTCGCAGAGTGGTGTTGAGAACGAAGGTAGCGCAGTTGAGAGGAGCGGCGATCAGAATGAAGCGCGCGTAGGGAATGGCGTGCGGCAGCATTGTATCGGTGCAACCGAGAAAGCGGAGGATAGGTTCAAGGAAACTAAGTCCGACTATGGCAATGATCGTTCCGACAAGAATCGAGGCGGCAAAAGCACTCGAGGCGTATTTGTCAGCCGCGGCGTTGTCCTTTGCGCCGAGCTTGCGGCTGATAAGACTTCCCGCGCCGACGCCGAGACCGAATCCAAGCGCTTGGATGACCGACATTATCGAGAATACCACTCCGACTGCGGCGGATGCTGATTTATCTATCTGTGAAACAAAATATGTATCTGCGGTGTTATATATGACGGTTATCAGCGAGCTGATGATCGTGGGTATAGACAGCGTGGTGATAAGCCGGGGAATCGGCGTTTCCATCATTTTTTTGTATTGAGCGTCGCTCTGATTCAAAGAGATCATCTTCTTTCGGTTATAATTAATTATATTATATCACATAATTAATACAATTTCAATGAAAATCGAAAAAAACGTCCCATCCGAAACGGACGGGACGCTTAATTTTATGCAATTCCAAAGAGAATCTCTCTGAAAAGCTTTGTGGTTTTCTCAATTCCGAGTTCCTTTTTGAAAACATCGGTCGAGGGGCCACCCTTTTCGAGCAGACCGTTTACGTAAACAGCCGCCATATCCTTTTTCGATGCTCTGTCTTCAACGGGAGCCGAAGATGATGCAAGGTATGCCTTGAAATGCTCGAGAGTCATTT
>JAFQGP010000102.1 GCA_017415485.1 Clostridia bacterium | reverse complement strand
GACTTCATCGTTATGGCACCGCGACGCGCTTGTAAATGGGCGCGTCACGAGATCCTTCGGGCGTATATGCCTGCGGGCACGCCCTCAGGATGACATCGTTTTTTTCTTGCAGGGGGCTTCGCCCCCTGCACCCCTATTAGAGATTGCGAACACAGATGCTTGACTATTATTGTGCAATTTGACATATTGTTTTTCTATATACAAGTTTGTCAGCAGTCTGAATGAGCCGACACTTGGTCGGCTCATAGGTTTAATCATAATAAAATTCATAATCCGGCAGGGCTTTCCATTCCTCGGTGGAGGTGAGGATGTCGCTGATGTCGGTGCAGGTATTGATGAACTTTTTGCCCTTCGGGAACAGCGCGTCAAAGGAAAGTGAAACGTCTTTCGCGGCAATGGTCTTGACTTGATCACCTCTGCGGACGGTGAGTATCAGATCGGCAGAAGGGTCGCTTGCCATCAGAGGGTCGGGATCGTATTCGTCGGGATAGGACTCGACGTTAAGCGCGCGGAGCTTTTTATAAATAAGCTCCATCACCTCGTCGGAGAGCTTGACGTAGGTCACGTAATCCCTCGGATTCGTCGCGTCCGTGGTCTTGACGAGCTTACCCGTGCGGCTGTCATAAGAGCTGATCCCATAGACGCCCCAGGTCAGCGCAAACGAGAAATCCTCGGGCACTTCCTTTGGCAGCAGACTATCCGCGCAGCCCGAAAAGCACGGAAGAAGAATTACTGTTGCAAGTAATAGCAATATTATCTTTTTCATATCAATCAAACAATTTTATTGCCTTGAATTCGTAAGATACCATCATATAGAAGTAATCGTCCGCAATAGTGGCGCGGGCTTTATCGGGCGGGAAGCTTACGTCAAATTTCTGATTCACTACCTCAAAGAGCTGATAGCCGTCGAAGCCAAGCAGAACATATCGGCAGCCGTCTCCGATTCTCCGTTCATCAAACATCAGTCCGACAAGCCCGCGTTCGCGGTCAATGAAGTAAGACTTATAGTCTGTGGAGAAAGTGACACCTTCGACCTCATAAGATGCAAGCGACACCACTTTGTCGCCCTCTTCTGCATAGAGCTCAATCTTGAGAGTGCTGCGATTCTCACCGCAGCCGATACCGAGAAGAAGACCTTCGCCGAAATCAACGAGAGAGGAGGAATAACCGTCAATATATCCCGTGTCGGTATAGGTGATATTGTTCATATCCGAAAGATCAAAGAAGTAAACCGGGTCGGTGAGTGTCACGACAACGGCGGTGCAGACATAAGCATTTGTGCCATCGAAACGGACAGATTCAACCGTCTCGCCAGCGGGAGCGAAATCACGAACCTCGGCGACGACCTCGAAATTTGAAAGATCGATGCAGTAAAGCGAGGCATTGGTTTCAATACGCTCAACTTTTACACGTTCCCCGCCAAGCTCGCCATAAAAAAGTCCTGCCTCGGTCACAAGATATTTATCGGTAAGATAACTCGTGCCGCCCGTGGTGGTGACAACGCGGAGAATGCCGTTGAATTCATCAAGGCTGTACTGGTTCTTCACACTGCCTTCAACACAGACGCTTCCGAGCTTCCGGAAGCCTTCACCCTTGTAAGAGATAGCGGTGATCTCGGTCATATTGATGCGGCAGGGAGACATTTTACCGTCTTTCTCGCGCTCGACGCAGTCACTGTAGCTTCTTGTAAGGAAGATCTTATCCTCGGATACGTAAACAGTATCAGAAAAAGAAAGACAAGCTATCGAGCCCTTGAACGAAAGGTCGGATTCATTAAGCTTTGTGATTACAGTATATGACCTTGAAGTGACCTTGTCGGGAATAATGATATCGTCCGCAGGCATGAGGGCAAAGCCCTCTCCGCAGTTGATCGAAGGAACAAAATCCTCTATATCGGAATAATCGTCAGACAAAGCTCGATCCATCAAGTATTCGGTGAAAAGCAGGATCTCGCCGTCAACCACACGCGCGGTGGAATATAAGCCACTTATAGCAAAACGTCCGTTTTCCTTAATGTTTTCCGGATCGGACACGTCAAAAGAAACAAGAAACGTATAAGGATCAGCATAAAGATTTCCCGTCGATACTACTCTTTTCAACTTACAGCTATTACTGAGAACAGTGAGGGTTTTTCCATCTTTCGACAAAAACAGCTGACCCAAGTAAAGATTCTCGAATGAGTCAAAAACGTAATCTTTAAGATTGATATCAGAAACAAGTTGGCTTTTGCTGCCGGCTATCGAATAAACGTTGATCTTCCTTGAGTCAATGTCAAAATAAAAGATATGAGTCTCTGTTCGCTTGAAAAGATCTGCCTCTGTGACGCCTTTTACCTGATTGTCGGTAGTTTCAACATAGCTGCTACATAACATGGAGCCTTCTTCATCACTGTTCAAATCCAAGCCGCCTGAACCGCGGATTTCATTATACATGAACTCTCTGTCGAGATCGGTTATTGTCAATAAACCGGTCGTAACGCTTGGAATAAAATAGCGATATTCGCCGTTAAGATACGATCCGTTTTCTTTCTTTGGCGTAAGCTCGCTGTTTTTGTAAAAAGCGTATATCAGGTCGATATACTCACTGTCTGCATACGCCTTAAGTTCTTCCGGAAGATCCTTCTGATTGTCATAATCCGGCAGGATCACCTCGTTCGAAAAAGGCAGTATCAGCCACATAAAAACCGAGGTCACGACAAGCGAAACACAAGCCGCCACTATTGCAAATTTGCGTCCAAATATACTCTTTGTCCTCGTTGCCTTGGGCGCGGCTTCGGCAACAAAGTCTTCATCGGCAAGGCCTATCGCCTTTGCCATATCAATTTTTTTCATATTGCTATCCCCTCTTTCTCAAGATGCTCACGGAACGCCACGCGCGTTCTGTGAAGTGTTGTTTTGACGTTTGACTCGCTCATTCCCGACATAAACGCGATCTTCGCTATCGGCATCATATACCAATAACGGCGCATGAATACCACCCTCGTTTTTTCATCGAGCGAGGAAAGGAATGAGTTGACCGCCTGACGAAGATGAAATTCATCCGCGGGAGAAAGACCTTCGCTGTCGGGCAGACAGTCTGCAAGCTCGTCGAGTATCGCCTCGGCGGCTACGTTTTCCCTTTCCTTACGCCTTGCGGCATAGCGGTCGAGCGCGAGATTGCGCGCGATCGTTGAAAGAAATGCGCCGAGCTTTTTCGGTTTTTGCGGAGGTATCGAATTCCAGGCGCGGAGGTATGTATCGTTGACGACCTCCTCCGTGTCCTCCTTCGAGGCGAGTATCGAGTCTGCCACTGCAGAAATATACCGCCCGTATTTCTTTCCCGATTCCTCGATAGCCTTCTCCGAGCGCTCGAAGAAGAGTTCTATGATCTTTCTGTCATCCATTTTCATCACCTCTGCAGTAGGCTTTCACTCATATAGACGGTCGAACTTGCCGAAAGGTTACATCTTTGGGGGATTTTTCTCTGATTATTTTTATTATACCATATAATTTGCCGCTTGAAAAGCATTTTATATTGAAAACGATCGGTTTATGTGTTATAATAAAATAAAAAACAGGTGACCTATGAAAAGAACGCTCTCGTTTCTCCTTTCGATCCTCCTGCTTCTTCCCTCTCTCGCCTCCTGCGGCAGACGAAAGCTTGACGAGCCGATCGAATTTATAATTGCAAACGATATTCATTACATATCCCCCACTCTTCTGGGTGACGGCGAGTTTTTCCGCAATCCCACGGGCAGAGCGGACGGCAAGGTGGTTCATTACATCACGGACATCACCGACGCCTTCATTGCCGAGGTCATAGAAAAAAAGCCGCAGGCTCTCATCCTCGCGGGAGATCTGACGCTCAACGGAGCCCTTGTCAGCCACTCCGAGCTTGCAAATAAGCTCGCGGCGGTCAAAAATGCGGGAATAGACGTCCTCATCATCCCCGGAAACCATGACTTTGACAAAACCGCCGTGGATTACTCCGGTGACTCGCTGAAGGAGGCGGAAGGCTCAAACGCCTCGGATTTTTACGAGATATATGACCCTCTTCTGCCCGAAACCGTCAGCCGTGAGGAAGGAACGTTCAGCTACATTTACGAAGCAAGCGACGACCTTTGGGTCCTGATGCTCGATACGAACACCTATGCCGAGTGCTACGTTATGGAAAGCACATTCAAATGGGCGGAGGAGCAGCTCGGGATCGCGCGTGAATCGGAGATCGACGTCATTGCGGTATCGCACCAGAATATATATAAGCACAGCGATCTGCTGTCCTTCGGATATCAGCTTTATAACGGCACAAATCTTCAGTCTCTTTACGAAAAATACTCAGTCATCTGCAATTTCAGCGGTCATATCCACGTCCAGAGCATAATTGACGGGGATCTCCCCGAGATCGCAACCTCCTCGCTCGCGGTGACGGGGCTTCACTACGGCAAGATAACCTATAACGGAAAAATGCTCAATTATTCGGCGGAAACACTTGGCGTCGCCAAGGAAGCGGAGGGCTATGCCGACTTTTCGGAATATGCTACATATTTTTTTGAAAAGATAGCCATTGGTCAGGCTCACGATGCGCTCGGAGATTCGGGACTTTCCGGAAGTGAGATCGAGTTGATGGCAAAGACCTATGCCGAGATCAATTCCGCATATTTCGAGGGCAAAAAGATCGACCCGAAGAGCTACGCCGAAGGCATCGATCTTTGGCGCACCAAAAGCGATTCCTTCATCTCGCGCTATATCGATTCAATGCTCGAAAACACCAAAAAAGAACAGTCAATTAAGATCAGGCTGAAATAGATCAAAGAACGGCACCGCGGTGCCGTTCTTAATTATTTATTGTACTTCATATTCATAAACAACGGTAACACCATTACTCTCGCCGTGCGCCTTGATCGAGGGCTCGGAGATATAAACGGTGCGGGTCGCTTCGTCATAGCGAAGACCGCCGTATTCCTCGGTAAGAAGAGCGAAATAAGGAATATAATACTCCTCGTCGATCTCAAGCGTGAGACAGTTTTCCCAAACTATGCCGAAGATTACGTCACAGTCGGGCATAATGTACTCGTCACCGTCAAGCAATGCGTGACCCGCAAGAAGGATCCAACCGTCACTGACCTTTCCGGGAGCAGTATAAATGCGGTCAACGAGCGAGAAACGTGCTGAATAATCAAGGTGGCTCGTGTTGATTATGACGTCGGAGGCAATATCAATAAAGAATATGTCGTGCGCATTTGGAACAAAGCTTCCGCGAAGAACGATATCTCCCTCGGGCATTTTGAAGACACCCTCGGAAACGTCGATCTCATCGCAGGTCCAACCCGAGAAGGTGTGGCCGTACTTTGTCGGCATCATACCAAGGTCAACGGTCTGACCTGAAACAGCGCCGATCCTTCCGTACTCCTTGCCGTCGATCATAAATATCATTGTATTGTCACCCGCCGAGAATGCGCCGTAGATATCAACGTCGCCCGCAGGCATGATGAAGATTCCCGAAGTTATATCGACTCCCGCAGAGCTCCAGGCAAACGTGCATCCCGTCTGCTCCTCATTGGGACGCAGGAGCACGGTATCGCCGAAGAAATACTCATCGCTGTAAAGAAGCTCGTCTTCAAGGTAATAATTGACCTTGTATGAGCATTTTCTTGATTCCGCGAAGAATACCACATCCTCGTCGGGCACGGTGAACACGCCGCCGGGGAATTCGATATCGTGATTTTGGATCTGCCAGCCCGAAAAATCATATCCGAGACGCACTTCGATTCCGCGAACCGTGTAAAGCTCGCCGAAATTGACGCAGTCGGAATATATCTCAACACCGTCAAGAATGTATTTTACGGTATGCTTGTTCGGAGAAGAAAAGGCATTGAAAATGACGTCACAGGCAGGCATTATGAATCCGCCGTCGGTGAGCTCCCCGATACTCTCGGTGCTCCATCCGCTGACTGTATATCCCTGCTTTTGCGCGGGTGCGGCAAGAGTGATCACCGTTCCCGCTTTCACGCTTTGCGACGATACCTCGTCGCCGTCAAGTATATAAACGACCTTTGGCAATCTCGTTTCGGAATAAATATCCAGATCGACCTCTGGCATCATTTCGGGAACACCGTCCCAACCGCAAAAGATATATCCATCTGCGGTTTCGGGCGCCTCGGGGAAAGTCAGTGGAGTGCCCGCATAGTGATGCTCGGTGAGGTAAAGGTCACCGTCAACGTAATAATTGATGAAATAGACCGGCTTTTCGGTCACGTAGACTGCGGTAAACGCCATATCCTCGCCGAAGTCAGCGGGAATCTCGGCATTCCAACCCGTGAATTTATATACTACCTCGCCGAAAGTGACGTCGGTAAGCGTCGGCGGGACGATGGGATCGCCGTAATAGCCCGTCAGCACAAGGATGGGAGAGCCATCCTCAAAGCTTCCGACTTCGGTATCAAACGTAACAGTATAAACTCTGCGCTCGCCCGGTGCATATTCCGCAAAAAGCGTCATGCTTTCATTCACCGTTAGCTCATAGCCGCCGTTATAAAGCTGACCCGCGCTGTCGCGCCAGCCGACGAAATCATAGTACTTTTCTTTATCCGCAAGACGCTCGCCCGTCGGAATTATGACCTTTCCGCCTGCGGAGATCTGCGAAATGACGGCAGTCTGACCTTCGCCGTAATCAAAAGTAACGGTGAATCTGATATCGATATGCTTCCAATTAAGAACGACCTTCCACTCTCTTCCCTCATTCGCCACGCTGATGCCGGTAAACTCGTGCATTGCGTCGTGCAGATAAACATCCTCGGAGGTATATGAGTTGT
Source organism: Clostridia bacterium (assembly GCA_017415485.1). Classification (GTDB taxonomy): domain Bacteria; phylum Bacillota; class Clostridia; order Oscillospirales; family CAG-272; genus CAG-390. Next base: position 5,490 of record JAFQGP010000102.1, on the reverse strand, counting down.
AGGATTCGATCAATTTTTTCGCGTCAAGGTAGTTGCAGGTGACGGTCTTTTCCTTGCCGCCGCCGATCAGCTCACCAAACTCGGTCGAAAGGCTGACTGTATAGATCAGCTCCTCTTTTCCGTATACTGCGGTAAAATCGAGCGGTGCAGTCACCTTAACGGTATCAGCCGCAGAGATCTGCTTGCTATCAAGCATAAAGCCGAGCAAGGTATATGTATATTCATAATCGTCCGCCCTTGTTGGCATTGCCTTCAAAAGCTCGGAGATCTTGATATTTTCACCATCGGTGATATAGAATTCGGTTGATGCACCGTCCGAAAAAGCACCTTCTCCCGCAAAAAATCTCACGCGGTAGCTGTATTCGATGACGGGATAGATATGCATTCCTTCGAAAGTCACAAGCGGAGGTTCTTTGGTGTCGTAGGGCAATCTTTTGCCGTCCTTTTCGACCGAATACTCCCATCCGATCAGCTTGGCGGTTCGGTCCTCCCCCACGGTAAGGTCTATCGTTTCAAGTGCGGATGAAGGAAGAGTCGTCGATTTTATAATGTATTCCTTTGCATTTCCGAGCGCATCGTAAACGCACACCTTCGCCTCGAACACAGAGGGCGGAGCGGTGGTTTCGGGAGGAGTTTCTGTCGTAGCTTCCCCCGTCGCCTCATCGGTCTCGGTTGCAGTGGTTTCATCGACCACAACGCTCGTTTCGGGCGTGGGTTCGGTCAGAACATCTGTCGTGACCTCTCCGCCGCCGGGAGTGCAGGAGGAAAAGAGCGCGCCAAAACATATTAAACCGAGAAGCAGACCGAGAATTCTTTTATTCAGTTTCATTAGCAACACTCCTTTCTTTTACTGATCTAATGATAACGCAAATATGTGAATTGCAATATATAAAAATATAAATAAATTATACTGATATTTATAAGCTTTTAACGCCGACGGTCAAAGACCGTCGGCATTTGCATTTTATTGTCCTTTAGCCTCGGAACCGAAATCGCGAAGAACGTTTTCCGAGAAAACGAACACAAGGAAGCCGTCTGCATCGTTTGGGGAATCGTATTCGCGGAGATAGTATTCTTCCATCCACATCTGCCAGGTATCTGTAAGGAATACCTTCTTATACTCGGATGCAGAGAGGATAACGAAATATTCGTCAATGCCATCCTGGTCGTTATACCAGTTAAGGCTTGACTGATAATGGCGTCCGATAACGCCCGCGCGGTCGTTGACGTCCATATTGCGGACGCGTACCGCGGAATCGGAAAGCACGGTTATCGCCTGCGCGTACCAGAAGGTAGCGTAGCCGTATTCAAGCCCTTCCTCGACAAGGAATTCGGCAAGGCGGTGATTTGTGTTGTCGCGTCCGTATTCGGGGTCGAGCGACTTCACTTCGTTGGCAAAGACGAGCGAAGATGCAATGATGACCGCCAACACGAGCGCACAGATCCTCGAAAGAACTGCCGTCGCGCCGCCGTTTTCTTTGACCTCAAACAGTCCGAGATCGGAGGTCAGATCGCACAGACCGCAAACCGTGAGCATTGCGGCACTTCCGAGAATGGGAGTCAGTCGCCAATTCGCCGCGCTGAGCTCGCCGCAGATATAGCCGAACATAACGGCAGCCGTGAGCACGAAATGCGCCCAAAGCATAAACTTCACGCCGCGCGACTTGATCTTGCCGTAAAGGCAGAGGATGACGACGGGCATAACGAGAAGAATGATGCCAACCGCAATGCGGAAGAAATACTTTATCGACTCAGCCGCAAAAAGCGGATCATTCTTTGCCATATTCACGCCAAGGAGCGAGAAATAGTGATTTACAAACTTTTGTGCATTCGAAAGCCACAAAGAAACATCCGACCAGCCCGAATATCCCGCGGCATAGCCCGCCTTGATCGCTCCGTCGCCGGTGATAACAAGGAGGAGCTTCATTCCGACAAGCGTGCCGACGGCAACAACGGCTGCCGCCGTGATCGCGGGAATAGACTTTTTCGAAACGATGCCGTCATTTGCCGAAAGGATCCTCTCCGCCGCAAATGCCGCGGCGGCGGGAAGAACTGTCAGAACGATGATCTGCATTCCGTCAGTCGCGCTTCCGATCGACACGCCGAGAAGAAGAACGCCGTAGATCACCGCAGCGACCTTCTTGCCATCCTCAATGGCATCGCAAAGGCGCATACCGAGCCCGAGCAGATAAAACATCAGCACAAGCGCGAGGCTGTAATAGATCGTGTGTCCCCACATCATCTCGCGGAGCTTGTCCGAACAGGAAAGAAGCATAAACACCGCAAAAACGGCGGTACTGCTCCAAAGATGCGAAAGCTTTGCGCTTCTCGCGCAGAAATATATGCTCCCCGCAAAGAGAACGGCAAAGATCGCCATTCCGAGATTGTGCGCAGTCATTCCAAAGCCGAAAAGCTTGATCAGCGGCTGCATTATCCAAACAGTCGAAAAAGGCAGAAGAGCGGCATAATTATACTGATCGTCAAAAATGCCGTTGCCCTCGAGAGCTGCGTTCGCCCAATATATCGTGTCGGTGCAGTCGGAATGGAAATATCCCTCACCGGGACCGTAGATATAATAGAGGGCAATATAAAGAGCTGCTATCATCGGAATCAGGGCTAGGAAGAAGAACACTACCTTAAACCAACGCTTGCCGCCGATGCCGCTGAAATTTTCCTTTAATTCGTTCATTTATTCTCGCCTTCGGTCTTTTCCTCGTGATATTCCTTCTCGGTGTTTACCGCCCAGACGGTCGCCTTGTCACGGGTGCCGTTTGCAATCGAGCGAACAGCCTCAACTGCTGTGAGCATCGAATGATCCATATTGTTATATCTGTGCTGACCGTTTCTTCCGAGGCACCAGAGGTTATCAATGCCGGAAAGATAATCCTTAACGGTATCGAACTCGGAATAGGTGTCGAAATATGCGGGGTACGCCTTCTTGACCTTGATGCGCGTTGCATCCTTGACGTCGGCGGGGTCGATAACGTCGATCTTGGCAAGCTCTGCGATGGCAAAGTCGATGAACTCTTTGTCGCTCATATTCCAAAGCTCGTCGCCCTCGTTGCAGAAATACTCAAGACCGATCCAAACGGTGTTTTCGGGATCAGCAACGAGATAGGGGGACCAGTTATTGAAGATCTGAAGACGACCGAGCTTTACCTCGCGCTCCTGAACGTAGATCCAGCAATCGGGAACGTTGCCGGTGAGGGTCTTTACCTTGGTCTTGTTTTCGAGGAGAAGCTTGTCAACAAGAAGACCAACGGTAATATAATCACGGTAAGGAAGTCCGTCGGCGATGCGCTTGACATCGGCGGGAACTGTATCGCCCATTCCGTTTACAAGATCGCGAACGGGCATCGTCGAGAAGAACTCGTCGCCCTTGAACTCGCGGCCGTCGGCGGAAATGACGCTTGTGACCTTGCCGTTTTCAAGCTTGATATCCTTGACGGAGCAATTCATAACGATCTCGCCGCCCATTGCCTTGATATCCGACGCAAGAGCCTCCCAAAGCTGACCGGGGCCGAGCTTGGGATAGTAATACTGCTCGATAAGCGAGGTCTCGACCTTATCCTTCGGGCGGAAGGGTTTGGAAAGCACGTTCCAGACAGCCTTCATAAGGGAAAGTCCCTTGACTCTCTGCGCGCCCCAATCGGCGGAGATCTGCGAAGGATGGCGTCCCCAAAGATTCTCCGTATAGTCCTCAAAGAACATCTCGTAAAGAGGTCTGCCGAAGCGGTTGATATAGAAATTCTCGAGCGAATCCTCGGGCTTCTTGACGATGCAGCTTCCGAGATAGCCGAATCCCGACTTCATTGTGCGCACAAAGCCCATATTAATGAAGGTCTCGGGCTTGAGAGAGATCGGGTAGTCAAAGAATTTATGCAGGAAAAGGATGCGCGAGATACGGTTGCGAAGCAGAAATACTCTGTCTTCCTTTTCGGGGTCGGGGCCGCCCTCTGCAAGCTCCTTCTCCACTCCGAGCTTTTTGTCGTCATAAGACGGTGCGCCCTGAAGTGGCATCAGCTCACGCCAAAGCTCGTTTACTTCCTCGTTCTTCGAGAAGAAACGGTGGCCGCCAAGGTCCATGCGGTTGCCATTGTAACGCGCGGTACGCGAAATACCGCCGATGTATTCGCTTTCCTCAAGAATGATCGGCTTGATGTCGGTCTCCTTGAGAAGCTTGTATGCCGCAGTCAGACCCGCAGGTCCCGCGCCGATGATTATAGCTGTTTTCTGTTCGCTCATTTTTTATCTCCTAAATTTTCCTATACTTATATAGACGGAATTCATCGCGAAAAGTTTCACGGTTTCCGAAAAAATTTTTAATTATTTTCGTCAAACGGCTCAAAACCGTATTTTTCGAGGTCCTCGGGGTATATCCACTTGTCGCTATCCGAGTAAAGCTCACCTTCTTCGTCGGGAAGATAGATGCTGTAGCGGTATATATCGGTCTCGGAAAAATAACTGAAGCGGTTGACCTGCTTGATGACGAATCTGCCGTGCTCGGTAAAGCCGTAGACGATCTCGTCGCGGCGAAGCTCATACATCGGGGGCTCGTTGTTGTATGTAGGCTGTTCAATACGGTCAAAGGTCTCAACAATGACAGTACCGTCAACGAACTTCGGAGCAACGAGAGCCGAGAGTTTCTTTTCGAGCGAGAAGCTTCCCTCTTTGTTTATAAAGCAACGGTATCTCTCCGCGCCTTCGGTGCGGTTGGTCTGGATTATGAAATCCTCATCGCCGTCGCCGTCGATATCAAAAGCGCGGAAGCCGTAGTCCTGCTTGTCCTCACCGAGCCAGGGTTCGTTTACGCGATAATCGGGCTTGACGCTTTCCTGCTTTTCCTCGCCACGATAAATATCGACCCTTGAGATTCCGTTTGCGCCGCCAAAAAGGCGGAAGGTATATTCGGCGCCCTCAATCCGGGCAAGCTCTTCTCCGCCCGCGCAGGATGACAACGAAAAAACCAAAACAAATAAAAAAAGAAAAACCAAAAATAATTTTTTTGCCTTCATAATTGCCCTTTCTTCGGCAAAGCATAGTTATGTAATATATATTATACACCTAAAAAAGAAAAAAGTAAAGGGGTTTTTGTCGTTTTTCACATATTATGCACCGTTTTTTGGGTGCTTTTTTGGTCGAAACAAGAAAAACGAAAAAAATCTCAAAAAAATCGAAAAAACTTTCAAAAAAGTGTTGACAAATGCTTTGACTTGTGGTATAATAATACCCGTCGCCGATAAGGCGCAAAAATCATGGGAGCATAGCTCAGCTGGGAGAGCATCTGCCTTACAAGCAGAGGGTCATAGGTTCGAGCCCTATTGTTCCCACCATGATGGCCCGGTAGCTCAGTTGGTTAGAGCGCCAGCCTGTCACGCTGGAGGTCGTGGGTTCGAGCCCCATCCGGGTCGCCATCATAAATACAGCGCCCTTGCTGTATGCCTCTGTAGCTCAGTTGGTAGAGCAGGGGACTGAACATCCCCGTGTCGT
>JAFQGP010000101.1 GCA_017415485.1 Clostridia bacterium | reverse complement strand
TGCTTTGGAGTAGTTATTTTCAATCTCGTATATGCGAGCTAGAGCGGAGTTTTTGTTTACGGTAGGGAGCGACTCGGATAATTACACCGCTTTGCCCAATTCTCTCATTTCGCAGTACAGCTTTATCAACCATTCTGATGCCTCGAAAAGTATGCTTAAATCCTTGCTATACGACAGTATTAATCTTCCTGCACGTTCGCATTCCTCGAAAATTATCGATCGTTCGGGTTCTTTGATTGTGTCTCCGTCAGCGAGCAGACATTCACCGCAAGAAAGCAGCTCGGATAGCAAACGCACATCTCCAGGATATGTTCTCAACGCTTCTTTTAACAAAGTATATTCATCGATATAAGATTCTTTGGCGGTTGCGGTATCTATTAATAATTGTACTTCATCAAATGTCATATCGGATGCGACTCCGAACAAAACATCGGTGCTGACTCCGAAAAAATGTGCGATCGGAACGACCTGCGAGATGTCGGGCATCCCGATATTGTTTTCCCATTTTGATATTGCCTGTGCGGTTATACCTAAATTTTCTGCAAGCTGTTCTTGTGTAAGGTTTCTCGCACAACGTAATTCACGAATAATAGCGCCAATAGATTTTGCCATATTAATTCCTCCGAATAATAATTACGAAAAAGTGAGCTCGAATTTCGTTGCCTTTATTATATCACTTTTGTTGCTTTTTGAAAAGCGACACAAAAGAAATAGCGCTCAACTGTCCGTTGACATTTTTTGCTGTCAAAGAAATGTACTATAAAAAGTTTTCTTCTTTCTCTATTGGAGTGAGAAAGTTCAGTCGTATATTAAAAAATGACTTGCTGTAAACAAAGAAAGCGCTGATCTGCTCTTGAAAAATCTGTGAAGATATGATACAATAAAAGCACTAAATAATTAGGAGTCCGATATGGCAAAAGATACTTCGCTTCTTAATAAGAAAAAGGTTCCGACTGTCGAAGAGATGAAACGCTTTTTTCAATCCCATGATTTCACAACCGAAGTTTCAAGTTTCGATCCCGATAAAGCTGACGAAAGTGCATTGCGCTTTTACGGTACAGCACAACAGCATTTCCGCAAGACCTGGAATGAACAGATGAAATCTTTTGGCGGCAGCGGATCAATGTTGAATATGTCGCATAACGATCCGTTGCGCGTTCTCGAAAACGCCGATGAGCAATTGATAATCGGTACCGCTGCACAAATCGCTTCTGATGAAGAATTGTATGAAAGCATTATGGATAGTTTCTTTGAAAGCTTCAAAGTAACGATTTTCAAAATGGCGCGCGCTTATGCGAAGTCACGTGACAAACGAGTCGATGATCTGTCCGAAGAGGAGGTCGGAATTATTGTCGATACCTTAGCTGACGGACTGTTATCACAAATGATGGGGTATCTGCAGCAAGTACAAAGCGTTCCCGAAATTCTTGATGCACTTCAAGGAAACCGAGTATTTGAAGATTTCAATGAAAGTGTTTTGGAAAATCACGACAAGATTGATTTTGAACGTCAGTGGTATCATTTGAGAACAAAGGTCGGAGAGATGCTGAGTCTTGAAGAACTGTGTGAACAACCGGGTGGAATAGATGCATACATCACTCCGGAAGGTGATGAGATTGATTTCAGAGATGTATTTGCTGCATTTTATCAAATTATCGATGACAGCGAACGTACGATAATCAGAGAGTTTGCTGCGGGTAAAACCTATCAGGAAATTGCCGAGGATCTTGGATATAAAACTCACAGCGCGATATCAAAAAAGATAGCAAAGATGAAAGATAAATATCACGCGGTGCTTCAAGATTATTATAACTGAATACTGTCCCGTCGGATTGAGAATTCCGGCGGGATTTTTTCTAAAAAACTTAAAAAACTTTTGATTGTGTGGAACAATTTGTGTTTTTCATGTCGGGTAATAAATGGAGAGGAAAAATCCTCTCAAAAACTCTCGCTTAATGCGGGAGTTTTCTGTTTGCAAAAAAGAAAGGAGAAGAAAATGAAAAACGCAAATCAGAAAATGCAAAAATTCTTTCCGATGCCAAATTCGATATTTCGCATCGGGCTGTGCGGGGGCGAGATTCTCGTCTACGCATATCTGCTCTATTGTGAGGATCGGCGGACGTATCAATGTCATCCGAGCTACGCAACGATCGGCGATGCGGTCGGTATGAGCAGAAACACAGTTAAGAAATACGTTGACATGCTTGAGCGCAAGGGATTGATCTCGACGCAGTACACAAGCATCTTGACGCACGACGGCAGAATCCACAACGGGAGTCTGCTCTACACTCTCAAGCCGATCGAGCCAGTCGAGGAAGAATACTTCCGCAAGATGCTTGAGTTGCAAAGAGCGCGGAAGGCTGTGAGCGATGCGCAGAAAGGAGAGTCACGATGAAGAAGGTATACTTAACAACGGACGATCTTCCGCTTTACTTAACGGTCAACGATCTCGCCGCATTGCTTCGCATCTCGCGTTCGAGTGCATACGAGCTTGCACGCGAACCGGGATTCCCGAAACTGAAAAGCGTCCCGGGCAGAATTGTGATTCCGAGAGACAAGATGCTCGAATGGCTCGAAAATAACGCAAAATAAGCCTGGATTATTTTGTAGCAGGATAAAGCCGTGTCTCGACTCGGCATTTCACACCGCACGGCAACGCCGCGCGGAAGAGAAAATGCGGTGATTTGCGAGATATTGAGAGAAATTCGAATGTTTCGAGCGGAAATAATTCGTGTCTCAAATTACAAAAACGAGAAAAATTGGGTCTCAAAACAGCAAAATCCCTAGGAAAATGAGGCTTTTTACGGGTCTCGCAAACAAAAATCAAAGAAAAAGGAGAAATATTTATTGAAAGAGAAAAACGAAAATCATGACGTTATGCAGTCGAAGGGCGTACGCCTCCGCGACGATCAATGGGAAGACTGCGACCGACTTTACCGCAAGCTCGGACTCTCGTCGCGCAATCATTTCATCCGCGATGCCATGGATTTTTACATAGCATACCTTCAGGGAAAGCAATCCGCGAGGTTTATTACGCGCGAACTCGAGTCGGTGATCTCGGCGAAAATCCATGACAGCGAGAACAGGCTCAGCCGTCTGCTCTTCAAGCTTGCGGTCGATCAGAATCTGCTTGCACATCTGGTCGGCTACGCTTGCGAATACGGTTACGACGAGATCGAAGAGATGCGCGTTGATTCAATCCGCGAGGTCAAGGAAACAAACGGAAGCATTCGCGCGGATGATGTGCTGAAAGGAGATCACTAATGGCGGGTTTGATCTTCAAAGCACCTTACTACAAGCCGTCGCACAGAACAGCGGACGGCAGAAGCAGAAGCGGAATGCTCAATTACGTTGCAACGCGCGAGGGAGTAGAAGCTCCGAGAAGCGGCATGATCAGTTACGTTGGCGGACGCAAAGGATCATGCGGACTCTTCACTGACGAGGGAGAAGAGATTATCCTCTCGCGAATCGGTAAGGAACTCGACGAGCATACGGGAAATATGTGGGGACTGATCTTCTCGCTCAAACGTGAAGATGCTGAACGTCTCGGCTACAACACCGCCGATCAGTGGATGCATCTGCTCCGCGCGCATCGGAATGATATTGCAAAGTCGATGAACATCGCGCCCGAAAATCTTCGTTGGTATGCGGCGTATCACAACAAGGAAATGCATCCGCACGTGCATATGCTCGTTTGGTCGCGCTCGCCGAGAGAGCCATATCTGTCGGTGGAGGGAATCGAAAATATCAAGAGTACGATCGGCCGCGAAATCTTTCGCCAGGATATGATGTCGGTTTACAAGGAACAGACCGAAGCGCGGGACAAGATCAAAGCAAGTTTTCGAGAGCGCATGAGTGAAATCACTCTCGGAATCGAGTCGGGTGACTTTGAAATCGCTCCCGCGCTTATTGCAAAGCTCACTCAGCTTTCGGAAAAGCTGAAGAAGCACAAGGGCAAAAAGGTGTATGGATATCTCGATAAGAGTGCGAAAAAGTTGGTAAATGAGATTGTAAAATTGATCGCGGACGATCCGAATATCACTGAGCTCTATGATCTCTGGCAGAAGTGCCGCGAGGAAATCTTCCGCACATACATCGATGAGATGCCCGAAAAGATTCCGCTCGAAGAGAATAAAGAATTCAAGTCGCTACGCAATATGGTTGTCAGGCTTGCTGATTCGGTTTCGCTTCCCGAACAGCCGCCGATTGATATCGAACTTGATCCGGAAGATGATGAAGACACGCTGAAGGTTCTTGCAAAGCACGGCGATCGGCTTGCGATGTACAAACTCTACCGCGCGTACAGCGACGGTGTTTTCGAAGCTCGCAAGGGCGAATCGATGAAGTATCTGAGGAATGCGGTTGACGCCGGATTGGGTTTTGCCGAGTACAAATACGCCGAGCTTGCCGATAAGAATATGCCGAACGTCAAGCTCTCATATCTCCTCCGCGCGGCAGAGCACGGTTGCTTCGCGGCGGACTACGAGATCGGCAAGCTCTACTACGAAAGCGGACAAACCGAGCAAGCGCTCAAATATCTCGAACGTGCCGCCGAGCGTGATGTATGGTCGCAAACTCAGCTTGCGATGCTCTACTGTTACAAGCTCGGCGAGTTCGAAAAAGGAATAGAGCATTTGAAGAAAGCGGCAGAGGAAGGTTATGCTCCGGCGCAAAAGGCACTCGATGCGATCGAAAAGGAACAGAATGCGAGGATCGTCGTGGGCATCTGCAATCTTTTCTATCACGCAAGCCGAATCATAGAAGAGAGTGCCGAGAAATATATCCGCTCGACCTATGACGGCATCGACAGCCGACAGAAGCGCGAGCAAAGGGCAAAGCAGCTCGGAATTGCGATGAGCGGAATTTAATTGATAAGTTTTTGATAACTTCCGCGATTGTCTCTGGATTTATCGCGGAAGTTGTGATATTGTAATGAAAAAACGCAAGGAAGTTTATATATGTCAAAACGAAGACCGTCGGGGGACGGAATGGTCAGAAAAAGAAAGGATGGACGGTGGGAAGGTCGCATTGTGGTCGGGCATAAAGAAGACGGTAAACCAATTTACCGCTCCGTGTTTGCCGATAAGCAGGGCGAGCTGATGCCGAAGCTTGCCGAACTGAAGGATCAGTACGCGGGCGTGGAGCTTACAGAAGACAGTTCGATCACGCTCGGCGAATGGCTCGAGCGGTGGATGGACGAATACAAAAAGCCGATCCTCCGCGCGAGTACCTATGCTAGGTACAGCCGCGATATCCAAAACCATATCTTGCAACACCTCGGCTCGAAAAAGCTTGCGCAGATCAAGACCGCCGACCTTCAAAAGCACTACAACCGCCTCCTCGAATCGGGACGGCAGAATGACATCGGCACGGGCAAAGGACTCGCCAACGCAACCGTGAGGGGTATTCACATGATTCTGCGAGAGTCACTTGAAAGCGCGGTGCGTGAAGGACTCATCCCGAAAAATCCCGCGGACGGTACCGCTCCTCCGAAAATTCACCGCAAGGAAAAACAAGTGCTCACCAAGGCGCAACTCGAAAAATTCATGAAGCTGATCGAGGGCGACGAGGTGTGGTACGATTTCTTCTACACCGAGATCATCACCGGCATGCGCCAGGGCGAAATCTGCGGTCTGCTCTGGGAGGACTTCGACGAAATGAATGGCACGCTCCGTGTGGCTCGGTCGGTGGATTTCGTAAACTGCGAGCTCGTCATCGGTGAGACTAAGACGGACGAAGGCAAGCGCACGATTTATCTGCCCGACAGCTTGCGGCGTATTCTCACAGAACGTAAAAAGAATGCCTTCAGCAAATGGATCTTCCCGAATTATCTTGAACCCGATCTGCCGCTCAATCCGAGCAAAGCCTACAGACAACTCAAAAAGCTGCTCGAAATGGGTGAACTACCGAATATACGATTTCACGATCTGCGACACACCTTTACATCACTCGCCGCAAACACCGGAATCGCGCCGAAGACCTTGTCCGAGATCGTCGGACACACCAAGGTGAGCTTCACGCTCGACACATACGCGCACGTCACAAGCGACATGCAAAAGACCGCGGCGAACATAGTCACGAATTATATTACCGACATCCTCGGAAAGGAGTTGAAGCCATGGCAAAACGCAAACGAAAAAGCGGAGAAGGAACCGTAAGGCGCCGCAAGGACGGCAGATGGGAGGGGCGAGTCGTTGTCGGCTACGACGAAAAGGGTCTGCCAAAGACAAAAAATGTGACCGCTAAAACAAAGACAGAGTGTATCGAGAAACTAGAAAAGCTCAAAGCCGAGCTCGGCGCGGTGGTGAGAAAATGCACGCCGACGATGCCCTTCGGCGAGTGGATGGATTTTTGGTTCCAAACCTACTGCAAAAATTCGCTGAAGGAATACACGCAGGTCACCTACGCCGAACGCATCTACAAGCAGATCATCCCGAAGATCGGGCATATCCCGCTCAATCAAATCAACACGGGCACGCTCGAAAAATTTTACGCACAGCTCAAGTCAAACGGCAGACTGACTCGGCGCGAAACCTTCGGTCCGGGACTTGCAAATTCGGTCATAAGAAGCATCCACGCGCACTGTCGTGCCGCACTCGAAAAGGCGGTTGCCGAGAAACTGATCAAGCAGAATCCCGCAATCGGTTGCAAGCTGCCGCCCAAGAAGTCACCCGAAGTCGAAATTCTCACGCCCGAAGAAATGCAGAAACTGCTCTTCCAGGCGCAGATCGACGGCTTCTATGAAATGTTCACCCTCGACCTTGCCACGGGTTTGCGGCGCGGTGAGCTGATCGGTCTGCAATGGAAGGACATTGATTTTGAAAAAGGTACGCTCTCGGTAACAAAGCAGGTGCGGTACGTCAAGCGCGAACTGCAGATTCTACCGCCGAAAACGAAAGCCTCGATCCGCACTATCATCCTTCCCGAGCCGATCCTCGAAATGCTTGCTGAGTATAGGAAAATAGTCAATTCGATATGGCTCTTCCCGTCGCCGTACAAAACGGAGGATATGCCGAGGGATCCAAGCTCATGTCGAAAGGCACTCGCAAGAATACTCGAGCGCTCGGGGTGCAAGCACGTGCCGTTCCACGCTCTGCGGCACACCTTCGCATCGCACGCATTTCATTACGGAATGGATGTCAAAACGCTTGCAAGCACGATCGGACACGAAAGTGTAGAAACGACACTTAACATCTATGCACACAGCTCAGAGCAGATGAAGCGAGATGCCGCAAGGAAGATCGACGAAAGCATCGGCACGGCTCTCGGTGCAGATCTGAGCGCAAATGCCGCCCCACAAGCCTCCGGAAACGACACAACGGGCAACTCGCCCGCCGAAAATAACACCCCGAAAACGCCGAAATTTGAGCCTTACGTCGGCAAGCGCCGCAGAAGTGGAACCGGCTCTGTCCACCAAGTCAGCAAGAACGTATGGGAAGGACGGTATTCGCCAATCATCAATGGCAAGCGTATCGCAAGAAACATCTACGCCAACAGCGAGGAAGAATGCGAGATCAAACTCGCGGAGCTGATCAGGGAGACGAAAGAGAAGTTTGGAATTAAGTGAAAAAGCAAGACCACCGGTAAGGATTCTTATCGGTGGTCTGTTCTGTGTAAAGAAAAAGTCGCGTAAAACAACTCACATATCCAAACTGTCAAGTTTAAGGAGAAAATCGTAAATGCTCATAATAAGGTAGCCTTTTTCGTTAGTCCAAGGCTTGATAATATCTCCAACGATAATGATTTTCTTAAACGAATCATTGATATGGTCAAGAGAAGCGGTCTCCTGATTCATTTTTTCTCTGTCGGGAATTGCAAAAGCGGATTGGATATAATATCTCTTACTTCCGAGGTTGCATACAAAATCTACCTCAGAATGAATGGTAGTGCGTTTACCATCAGCATTCTTACCGCTGTAACTTACAATACCTACATCAACATTATATCCGCGAATCAAAAGCTCATTGTAAATGATATTCTCCATAATATGAGTGCGTTCTTGCTGACGGAAATTGAGTGCAGCGTTACGTAAGCCTATATCGGTAAAATAGTATTTGAAAGGGCTGTCAATGTACTTGCGTCCCTTGACATCATATCTTTCGGCACGGTTGATTATAAAAGCATTAACAAGATGGTTTATATAATTTGATACAGTTCCTTCATTGGTATCAATCTGCGAGCTTTTGAAGGTCTTTGCGAGCTTGGGCGGATTGGTCAGTGAACCGATCGCAGATGCCAAAATCTCAACGAGAGTATCCATTACCACATCACCTTGAATACGATGACGCTCTACAACATCCTTAATATAAGTTTCGTTAAGGTTATCACGAAGATATTTGGATTTGTCTGCATCTCGCTTTTTGGTCAAGACCAAAGGAAGACCGCCATAGGTTGAATATTCGGTAAATGCCTCATATTTATCCCCTTCGTAAACCGAGAAGAACTCCGAAAAAGAAAGAGGATACACGCGCACTTCATCACCTCTGCCGCGGAATTCGGTCATTACGTCGGATGAGAGGAATCTGGAGTTGCTGCCGGTAATATATACGTCTACGTTTTTGCGGCGTAAAAGACCGTTCAGGATACCGTAAAGACGGATAGGCTCGTTTTTGCTAAGTTCCTCATTGGAAATGGCAAACTGAACCTCATCAAGCAGAATATAATACATATCCTTGTCATCGCCAATCTTGCTGTGAAGAAATGCGGACAGGTTATCGGGATCGCGCAGTTCCTTGTTGTCATCGTCATCAAGAGCAACCTTGATGATATGATCATCCTTAACGCCGTTCTCTAAAAGGTAGTTATAATACAAATTAAACAGCAAATAACTTTTGCCGCATCTGCGGATGCCGGTTATTATTTTGATAAGACCGTTTTCTTTTCTGTCAATGATTTGATTTAAATACAGATCACGATTAATGGTTTTCATAGACGCCTCCGTTTTGCAATTCTATGCAAATACATGATTTTACAAAATAATAATACCATATTTTTTCCCAAATGTCAAGAGATATTCAATAATTCGTTTTGTGATTTTATGCAAATGCACAATTTCACAAAACGGTGTGACTGCCATTGTTCAAAAATTGCATCACAGTAATCAAAGAAAAAGGTCGGCAGAGACATCTACTGCCTTGGTTTTTACAGAATGATGTTGAAAGAACTCAGCTTTTGTGGTATAATTGTTATACGAAATTGTATGAGTGTTTCTTACAAGGAGATAGATCATGAAAAAACTGATACCGATATTATTGTCCACGCTTCTGTTCACAGGATGCGCTTCATCCAATAATCAAACCAATACCTACCGCCGGATCAGCAAGAACGAGGCGGTTGACATGATGGCGCAGGAGACCGGCTATATCATACTCGACGTGCGCCGTCTTGATGAGTTTGCCGGAGGGCATATTCCCGGCGCTATCAACGTGGCGAACGAAAGCATCGGCACAGCCGAGATTCCAGAACTGCCCGATAAGGATCAACTTATTATGGTGTACTGCCGCAGCGGACGGCGCAGTAAAGAGGCTGCCGAGAAGCTGGTGAAGCTAGGCTACACGAACATCGTGGAGTTCGGTGGAATTCTCGATTGGAAGGGCGAGATCGAAACTTAATTCGCGGATCAAATTTTTAACCGCTGAAGACAAAGAAAAGGGATGAAACAACATGCTGACATATACGTATATATCAAAAGGAAAATTCTGCTTGGTTGAGAAGCCAAAGCCTACGATACAGAACGATCGGGATGCGATTGTCAAGGTCACGCTGGCGAGCATTTGCTCCAGCGACCTGCACATCAAGCACGGCAGCGTGCCGAGATCGGTGGAGGGAATCACGGTTGGTCACGAGATGGTCGGCATTGTTGAGAAGGTTGGCACGGCGGTCACGCACGTAAAGCCCGGCGACAGAGTCACGGTCAATGTGGAAACCTTCTGCGGCGAGTGCTTCTTCTGCAAGAAGGGCTTTGTCAATAACTGCACCGACAAGAACGGCGGTTGGGCGCTTGGCTGCCGCATCGATGGCGGTCAGGCAGAGTACGTTCGCGTGCCGTTTGCGGATCAGGGGCTGAACAAGATTCCAGATAGCGTGACCGACAGGCAAGCCCTGCTTGTTGGAGACGTTCTTGCCACGGGTTATTGGGCGGCAAAAATTTCGGAGATCACCGAGGACGATACCGTTCTCATCATCGGAGCAGGCCCCACGGGAATCTGCACGCTCCTTTGCGTGATGCTTAAAAAACCCAAGCGCATCATCGTGTGCGAGAAAGACGAAAACCGAATCAAATTCGTCAATGAGCATTATCCTAATGTGTTGACGGTTACGCCCGACAAGTGCCTGGATTTCGTTCTCAAGAACAGCGATCACGGCGGTGCGGATGTGGTACTTGAGGTGGCAGGAGCAGAGAACACCTTTGAGCTTGCATGGCAGTGCGCGCGCCCAAATGCCATCGTCACGGTGGTGGCACTTTACGACAAGGCGCAGGCTTTGCCTCTGCCGGATATGTACGGCAATAATCTGACCTTCAAGACCGGCGGTGTTGACGGTTGTGATTGCGAGGAAACGCTGAGGCTCATTGCCGAGGGAAAACTCGATACCGAGCCGCTGATCACGCATACCTATCCGCTTGCTAAGATCAATGAGGCATATGAGCTGTTTGAAAATAAACGCGTCGGGGTTATTAAGGTCGCGGTGGAGTGCTATAATATTTAGGTGTTAATACGCCTTGAAATATACACATTAGGAGGCAATTATGTCATTTAGCATGTTCTTTAATTTCGAAAAAGTTTCAAGCAAGATTATTGAGTCTGAAATTCAACAAATGGACGATTGCAACACTCTTCGCGAAAACGGTATGGAAGAAGAACAAATGAATATGGATCACTTCATAAATAATCTATACCATGGATCGATCGCTGCTGTATTTATTGTTAATTTGTTTGAAACAGCATTGAATACTATACTGACCCGCAGATTAGAAATAGAGGAAATTGAGATACTCAAGGCATCTCATACCATAAAGTTGCAATTGATTTGTAAAATCTATAATGTTGACTTTGCAATACTAAAAGGTGATCACTCCTATGAGGTTTTGCAATTAATCATAAAACTCCGTAACGATATCACTCATTTCAAAACCAATGATATAGGCGATGGCCATTATTTAGTAAAAGGTATATCTATTCCATTAGGTACAACAAAAAGATATCATTTAGAGGATTTGTTTTCCAAAAGTTTCATTGAAGAGTGTTATCACGGAACCATACATTTTTTATCTTTGTTGTGTGATAAATGCGGATTATTACTCAATAAAGATTGTGAGATAATTGATTCCGATGGAAATGGTAGCCTATGCGAATTCATCGTTGATAAATCGTCAGTCGATGAGTAAAACCGCCCCTTCGTTTTAACGTGATACTTAATATAAAAGTAAAACCGCAGGTTATCGCAAATTTGGTAGTTAATCAATAAACAATAAGCTCAATATAGAACCATTGATCACGCACATCTATTCGCTTGCGAAGATCGACATGGCGTATGAACTGTTTGAAAAAATGTGCCGTGTGTATAGAAATATTTTGGAGAAGGTAACTATGGATTGGTTGTATGATAAACATACCTGGGAAATGAACCAAATATTGAAGTTTGAAGATTGTATAAAAAATGTTGATTGTCGAACATCAAACGACCCTGTAATCATTGTAAAAAATCCTGATACTGGTGAATATATATGTGGAGGAATAAGTGATTATAGAGATAGAAGCACAGCAAAATTTTGGCGCAACGGTATATCTCAATGGGATATGTTGAAAACAGGAACATTAGAACTTCCGTTCCCTCATGGTAAAAGAATCCGAATGGAAAATGTGTATTCTGTTACTATCTCATGGGGAAAGAATCATATTGGTTGTGGTAATAAGCAATCAATAACATTGCATGAAGGACTATGCTATATGATTCCTGACTTGAGTGAAATAGAGGAGTTTTATTTTGCAATACAAACTGTATATTGTGACCCCTCTACTTCTAAGAAAAAATCAGATGTCTTATTTTTTAAAGGATCAACATTATTAACTAAAGTTAAAAACGTTTCTGCGATTGCAACGGGAAACCAATATAATGGAGATATTTACTACGCTAAAAGGAAAAATAGAGTATATACCCACTATATTAGAGATATAAACAATAACATATATATTATTGGTAAGAGTGATAAAGACAAGCTTGCTTGTAACGTTTATAGACACGAAGCTATAACAAAAATCGTAAATGATGTCGTTGATAAGGCTAAAGAAGAGGGAATTTATAGATTTTATTTTTCATCCAACTCATCAACCCAAGGCACTGTGTTAGAATCGTATTTAACCAGGTTTTATAAACCTGTCAAAATAGATAATTATTTTTCTGATGACGAAACATATAATTATTATATTGATGTTGATATAAACGATATAAATCTTATTGCGTTTTTGAAATACTATGGGACATCTGGTTTTGCAATCTATGGAATTGAGTTGGATAATTATTTGCCATATTTGCCCTATGAGAGCGAAGATTCTTGGTATTATAATTCAGTTCCTCAAATGTTATTTCACAAAAACGTGCTCAATAATGCACTT
>JAFQGP010000100.1 GCA_017415485.1 Clostridia bacterium | reverse complement strand
GGCGCCCTCGACGTCCCAGCCCAAATAAATTATTTCTGTAAAACTATATCAAGGAAATAATATTGTAGATTCTGAATTTTTACAGCTAAATAAATATGTGCTGTAATGGGACGTAGAGGGCGCCGTCCCCTACGGCTCGTAATATAATTGTTATTAAAATCGAGTATAGTTCTCGTTATTTAACAAGTTTTTCCTCCCGCAAACTCCACAAACTTCATCATCGCCGCGCGTCCCTCGTCGGTCGCCTTGTAAACTCCCGCGTCCTCAAGTACGGCGGTGAAGGTCTTGCCGACCTCCTCGTAGAGGATCGATTCGACGTTTTCTGCGGTGAAGGTGTAGTTGTCCTTGAAGCTATCGAGCCAAGCGGTGTGCTTTTCGCAATCGGGGTCGGTCGCGGGGTCGCCGCCCGCAAGGATGATTTCGCCGAGGCGTGCCATCTCTTTTTTGAGTCGCGCGGGGAGGATCGCAAGTCCCATGACCTCAATAAGCCCGATATTTTCCTTCTTTATATTATGCTTGTCCGCGTGCGGATGGTAGATTCCCATCGGGAATTCCTCGCTCGTCAGGTTGTTGCGGAGGACAAGATCGAGCTCAAAGTCCTCACCGCGGCGGCGCGCGATGGGAGTGATGGCGTTGTGAGGTACGTCACCCGAGAAAGCAACAACGCCGTTTTCCTCGTCGGAATAGCCCGACCAAGCGATTCTGATATGCTCGGCGAGCTCAACGAGAGCCGCCTTCGACTTCGAGCGCAGACGGAGGACCGACATCGGCCAGTTGACAAGTCCTGCCTCGATCTCGGGGAATTTTTCAAATTTTACGGGGATGACGATCTCCGCGCGCTCCATCGGGAAGGTGTAACAGCCGCCCTGCATGTGGTCGTGCGCGAGGATCGAGCCGCCAACGATGGGCAGATCGGCATTCGAGCCGATAAAGTAGTGCGGCAGCGCGGTGACGAAATCAAGCTGACGCGCAAAAGTCTCGCGGCAGATCTTCATCGGCACGTGATCCTTCGAAAGCGCGATGCAGTGCTCGTTGTAGTAAACGTAGGGCGAATATTGCAGATACCACTCGTCGCCGCCAAGGGTGAAGGGGATCTGGCGCAGATTCTGTCGCGCGGGCGCGTTTGCGTGACCCGCGTAGCCGACGTTCTCGGTGCAAAGCAGACATTTTGGGTAACCCGACTGAGGCGCAAGCTTCGCCGCCGCGATGTCCTTCGGGTCCTTCTCGGGCTTTGAAAGATTGATCGAAATGTCGATCTTGCCATATTTCGAATCGACCGACCAACGGCGGTCCTTCGCGATTCTGTCGGCGCGTATGTAGTTCGAGTCGATCGAAAGACGGTAGAAGTAGTCACTCGCCGCCTTGGGATCGTTCTTGTAAAGCTCGAAGAATTTCGCAGTGACCTCGCTCGGACGGGGCATCAAGATTCCCATCAGCTTGGTGTCAAAGAGATCGTGCGCGGTAATTCCTTCATTAATTATATTATTAGCCGCCGCGTATTCGCAAATAGCATCAAGAATTTCGTGGAGCTTGAGATCCTTTTCCTCATCGGAAACAAGATCCTCGAAAGCCGTGAGATGAAGCTCTGCGCAAATCATATTTGCGGCATAAATGCGGTCGGCGGGGTCGAGCATACCGCATTTTTCCGCGTGGTCAAGTAAAGCCGAGATGAGTCGGTAGATTTTATTGTCGGTCATTTTATACCTCTTATTATATAATGTAGAAAAATTAATTATTGAGATCGTCGCCGAAGAACGCTACGGAAACATCAATTACGATATTGAATTCTTTTCGGAAGAATTCGCGGGCTATGTTGTCATCGGCAACGTAAAATAAAGCAAAATCATCCGCGTTGTAAACGCAAAGGATCTCTCCGCCGGGATGGTTTCTGCCTCGCTTTCCGCTCTGAGCACGTGTCTGTGTCGCGGCTCGGAGGTATTTAACGGAGGAAACGCTTGATTTCGAGAAGGTTTTCTTGTGCCTGAATCCCGAATAATAGCGTATTTCCTCACCGTCAAAAATGACGTAATTACTCAATACTACAAAAGCCCACAATGCGATCATGGAGAGTGCCATCAGTATCAACGTCAAAGACAACAGAAATTCTATACGGAACAGTATCAGAGCGAAAATTAAACTCATTATCGCGTAAAAGAAGAATACAGCGCCGCTTCCCAAAAGGGCCACGGGATGATTGCCGCATTCGGTATATAATTTGATCGGTTTGTTTTTCATAGCGTTTCGGTATGCAGGTTAAAGTCTGATCGCCTTGTCCGCGATGAATTTGTTTACCAATGCCTCGGTCGGAAGCGAGGGCAGCGCGCCCTTCTTGCTGACCGCCAGTGCACCGACCACGTTCGCATAGCGTCCCGCGCGGACGATGTCGCCGGAACGGAGATACTCAAGAGTCAGCGCGGCGGTGAAAGCATCGCCTGCGGCGGTGGTGTCAACTGCATTCACGCCGTAAGCGGGCAGGCAGTGATAATATTTTCCATCATATATATAGCATCCGCGTCCGCCAAGCTTGATAACGTAATATTTCGCTGTTACGAGCTTTTGCAGCTCCATTGCCGCGCGCAGACAGTTGTCGGGGTTCGAGGGATTGATTCCCGTGAAAATTTCGGTCTCGGTCTCGTTGGGCGAGAAGATTTCAAGAGGAGGCAGATCCTCAAGCGGAAAATCGGGATTTGCGGGTCCCGCGTCGAGAATGATCGGAATTTCCTTCTCGTTTGCAGTCCAAGCCGCGTGCATAACTGCATCCTGAGTGATCTCAAGCTGCATCAGAAGCGCGTCGGGACGGCAGATGAAGGAGGCGTCGATGTCCTCGCGTGTCAGGCGAACGTTCGCGCCGGGGAAGAGAATGATGCGGTTCTGACCGTTCGGCTCAACCATAATTGCGCCAAGACCGGTGACGGCATCGGGATCGACAACGATAAATCGCGTGTCGAGTCCTTCCTTTTTATAAATATTATGCATGATGGAGCCGTTCGCGTCCTTGCCGAGACGGCAGCAGAAAACGCTGTCGCCACCGAGTCTGCGAACCGCAACCGCAGAATTTGCGCCCTTTCCGCCGGGAACAAACTGATATGTTCCGCTCTCAAGCTGCGTTTCGCCGCCCTGCGGGATCTTGCTGACGCTCATAACAAAGTCCATATTTGCGGAGCTAACCGTAAGAATTCTTTTGGGGATCAACATTTTTTTACCTCCAAATTTAGAAATTTTTTTGAAGTCGGATATATTACCATCTTATATTATACTATATAATAAACAAGAAATCAAGGGGAAATTTGCGATTTGGGTCGATTTCTTTCGTCAACCTGCACAAAACAGAGGTTCAGGAATTGGCAAAAGTGCTACCAAAGGTACAAATCGAAAAAAATCTCAAAAAACTTTAAAAAAAGGGTTGACAAAGTGGAATGAAAGTGGTATAATATACAAGCTGTCGCGCAGAGCGGTGCTCGAAGCGAGCAGCGAGGTCATTGAAAATTGAACAACAGACTAAGAAGTACAAGCTTGACTCTCGATGAAAAGAGAGAGTTGTTAAATAGGTTTGTGCG
>JAFQGP010000099.1 GCA_017415485.1 Clostridia bacterium | reverse complement strand
CGTTCGAAGGGCTTGCTACGGAAGAAGAAGCCTCCTCGATGGGGTAAACGGTGTTGGTGGAGGTGTGAGTGGTGTACTCAGCCTCGATCTTAAGAACCGAAGAACCCTTGGGAGCGCCTGCATACTGAGCAATGTAGTCAGCATAGGACATAGGCGCCTCGTAGGGGTAGAGGGTGATCTGCTTGATAGCCAGGGGCTGTGCTACACCCTCGAGCGAGATGTAATGCTCGCCCTTGGAGAAGTAGAACTCGAAGTTGTCCTTGTAGAAGCCGTCAATGTCCTTGAGGCTGTACTGACACCATTCGGGAGTCTGCTCCATGTTACCGCGGAGCTCGTTACCGTCAATATCGGTACGGTTTTGACGAGTGTGACCGTCATAATCGTGCTCATCTGCGGGATCATAGATTGTGGACCATACCTTGGGAAGCGAGATGTAATACGCCTCCTTGAAAGGTACCTTGTCGTCAATACGGAAGATACGCTGGATGGATGTGGACTTGTCGGCGATGGGCCAATAGTCGATCTTGATAGCGTACATACCGTCTGCGGGGATGTTTACCTTCCAGGTAACAACTCCGCTGTCGGCGGTGTCGAGCGCGTCGATACCCTCGTAGCTGTTCTTGCCTACGACTGCAGTGGTCTTATCTGCAATGTAGTCAAGTCCGTTTACCACGATAGCATCTGCACCGGGGGTGTACTCGGAATACTCATCAAGGTATTCCTCGTACGAAATTGTGCCGAGCAGTTCCTTAGCCGAAGCGAGAGAATTCGATATGACCGATGATGCTTTCGACGGTTCTTCTTTAGCAGTATCGTTTGCCGCAACCGATACAAAGAAAGTCGAGCAGAAGGTCAGGATCGCAAGGCAAAGAGCAACCGCTCTTTTGAATTTCGTTGCCATAAATGGTTCCTCCTGTTTTGTTTTTGCCTGCACGAACAGGCGGGTGGATAAATTTCCGCTGATTTAGCGCTGACGCGTTTTGCCGCGAGCCGCTATGCGGGGTGGGAAGCGGAAGACCTCCCCGCTGTAAAAGTTTTTTGCCCGAAAAGAGGCAGCCGTTGGCGAGACTGTCGCCCACGGGCATCAAATTTTGCGGCTCTGCTCCCCGATATTTGGGTATGCGGCAACATCCCACAAACGTCCGGGCGGCAAAATGCCATAAAATTTATAACGATATAATATCACAATTACTCAAATTAGTCAACAGGAATTTATTTAATTAATTTAACCGCAAGGAATTTTTAAGAAATTATTTACTCAACCACTATTTGCGGTCAAGTGATGAGAAAATTCACCTCTTCGTCACTTTTTCATACACTTTTCACATAGTGCATATTTTGGGTAATTTAAAATTACCAAAAAGTTCTCTGAAATATATCGTAAAGCGCGTAATTTTGGCTTTATTGTAGCCAAATTCGCTTCATTGCCGACCTGCGGTTTCAGATATAGTAAATTAAATTTACATAGCCTTTTTGAAATGATTGCGTGCGCAACCATTTTTTCGTGTCAAACCTCACCCAAAAAGTCCCGTTTACCCCTCGATTTTGAACAAGCTTGTGCAAATTGCACAAATCGTTCGCAAATCTCAATTTTCCTCGACAATTCCTTTGCTTTTTCGCCTTTTTACTTGATTTTATTTACATCGCTTACATTTTGTTACATATTTTTTGAAATTCGATTTTTGCGCTTTTTATCCTCCGAAAAAGAAAGCTCCGAGCGGGTTATGAACCCATTCGGAGCCGAAAAATCTTTGATTTTATTCGTTTGTTTCCTCTGTTTTCTCCTCGAAATATGAGTCGATCAGCTCGGAGACCTCCTTATCAGCGATCAAGGTCGCCAAATACACGGTCTCATCGATCTCGTCGCCGTATTCCTCTGCGGCAAGCTCAAGATCCTCGCGAGAGATCAATATCCAACTCTCGCGCTCGGTAAGATAGATAAGCCTTCCGAAATACTCGGTCACGATGGCTGACGAATCAAAGGCGAGATAAAGGTCGTAATACCTGAATTCGGTGAAATTTGACATATCGACCGAAACTCTTTTGCCCGAGACACCGATGATCTTTTCGATAATATCGACGTATTCTTCAACGATAAGGAAGTCATCGAAAACCAAAAGCGTCGGGGTGCTGTCTTCGCCCTTAATGCCGTCGACAAGCTTACCGGATACTGTATAAAGTATTCTGCTCTTCCCCTCGGCAATGGCGTAATAGGCGCCAGTTTCGTCGTTAAGCACACGATAAAGCGGCGCACCCGTGAGAGCATCACCGACTCTGCCGAGATACTCGCCAAAACGAAAACGGTATTCCTCCGCACCTTCAACACGATGAAGCTTTACTCCGTCATATTCAATCGTATCAACACCGCCGCAGTACTGCGCCACGACGGGATTAAGGTCTTTATATTTGTCAATCGCATAGATAGCGACCGCAACGGGAAGTATCATCAACAGCGCGATCAACGCAAGCGCACGCTTGGTCATATAAACTGCTCCTCTCAAAAGGAATATTTTATATTATTTTATCACGGCATCACCGAAATGTCAAGATATATGTCGATTATTTATCCATATTGCGGCAAACAGAAGAGATATTTTTCAAAAAAGACTTGACAAACGCCTCCGTTTGCGATATAATATTATGGTCAACTGGGGCCATTAGCTCAGTTGGTCAGAGCTACCGGCTCATAACCGGTCGGTCCTGGGTTCGAGTCCCCGATGGCCCACCAGAAAAAAGCACGCCCCCGGCGTGCTTTTTTCAGCTAAATTCGCCAAGGCGAGCTAAATTCAGCAAGCTGAGCTAAATTCCTTACGGAGCTAAATTCGGCTTCGCCGAGCTGAATGGCGAATTTTATTTAGCTTCACGAAGTGAAATTTAGCGCGTAGCATTTAGCCGCGTAGCGATTTAGCTTAATTTTTGAGGTAAAATCATGGCAGAAAGCATTATGCTGGAAAAAGCGAAGGATTTCGCAGTAGAGATTGTTAATCTATGCAGAAATATCAAAGAAACATATCGCGAAAGCGTATTGACAAATCAATTATTGCGTTCAGGTACATCAATCGGTGCAAATATTCACGAATCAAAATATGCACAAGGAACAGCGGATTTTATATCAAAAATGCAGATAGCACTCAAAGAATGCTATGAATCTGAATATTGGCTTGAGCTTCTTAACAGAACGATGTATATTTCCGATGAAAAATATAATACCCTGCGTAATCAATGCGGCTCAATCCGTAGAATGCTTATTTCTTCTATAAACACCGTAAAAGTAAACGATGCAGCAAAGAAATGAGAAAAATCATCACAATACAACACACTCAATCCGAACAACATTTGAATAAGATGATCGGCTCGTGGTCCGATTGGGATTTAACTGCGTCTGGAATTGATCAAGCCAATAATATCGGCAAGCGTTTATCATCGGAAATTAATGCAAACGAATACGTTTTATACTCATCTGATTTATCGAGAGCGAAAAGCACGGCAGAAATAGTGGGATCATATCTTGGAACAAGTCCTATTTATGCCGAAGCATTAAGAGAATTTCATTTGGGTGAAGCTATAGGTCATTCAAAAGAATGGGCAAAAAACAATCTGTGCTGTTCTGTTTTTCCGGGAACAGTCGATTGGTCACAGAAAGTTGATGACATCCCTTTTGCAAATTCAGAAACGAAACTAGACGTTTGGAACAGAGTCTCCGTATTTCTCGATAATGTACTTCGAGCAACTGACAAGAATTTAATCATAGTATCTCATGACGGCACTTTAAGTATATTATTCGCTATATGGTTGGGTTTGGATATTGAACAATTAAACAGAATTAGTTTTTTCGGAAAAACAGGCGGTGTTTCTTTTTTGAGCGAAGACGATCACGGCAATCGGATTATCCATCGCTTAAATGATATGTCTTATATACAATAAAATATTTTTTCATCATAAGCTTTCTCACGGGGAAGCTTATTTTTCTTTTTACTCTTGACCCCACCCCAAACTTATGCTATAATTATCCTATCAAACAAAGTGAGGTACACCAATGAAAACCTACTTCCGGGACAAACTCAAAGTCAACATATACGGCTCGCGCACCGCTATGGGTGCGGCGGCGGCTGAGGATATTTCCGCAAAGATCAAGGAGCTTCTCGCCGAAAAGGACGAAATATCCATGATCTTCGCCGCTGCGCCTTCGCAGAACGAGGTGCTCGCATCGCTCGTCGCGGATAAGTCGATCGAGTGGGCTCGCATCAACGCCTACCATATGGACGAGTACATCGGCCTTGACTCCTCCGCACCGCAGTGCTTCGGCAACTTCCTTGACGCGCACATCTTCGGCCTTGTTCCATTCAAGAGTGTCAACTATATCAAGAGCGACGCGACCGATCCCGATGAGGAATCTGCGCGCTACTCTTCTCTGCTCGCAGCTACCAAGATCGACATCGTCGTTATGGGCATCGGCGAGAACGGTCACATCGCCTTTAATGACCCGCCCGTTGCGAATTTCAATGACGAAAAGCTCGTAAAACCCGTAAAGCTTGACGAGGTCTGCCGCAATCAGCAGGTCAATGACGGCTGCTTCGCAAAGATCGATGACGTACCGAAGTACGCTATCACGCTGACAGTTCCGATGCTCGTCTCCGCACCTCATCTTTTCTGCATCGTTCCCGCGCCGACAAAGGCTTGGGCTGTTAAAGAAACACTCACCGGCAGCATCGACGAGCATTGCCCCGCATCCGTTCTCCGCACTCGCGATGGCGCTATGCTCTACCTTGATCCCGACAGCGCGTCGCTTCTCTGATAATATGAAGACGGCTCTGAAAAGTAACCTTATCGTTCTGCCGAACGGTATTTTTGACGGTTACATCATAATAGAAAACGGCAAGATCGCGGATATCACAAAAAAACGTCCCGAAGGCGAAATAATCGACGCCACGGGCAATTACGTAATGGCGGGATTTATCGACATCCACACGCACGGTGGTGGTGGCTTCAGCTTCACCGAATCCTCGCCCGACGAGATCGTGGACGGTTGCGTATTCCACATGACACACGGAACGACCACCATCGTCCCCACAGTCACGACGGGTCCCTTCCCGATCATGCGCGAGGCGGTAAAAAATATCGCGATCGCCAAGCAAAATCCGCTCGCACGAAATCTTCTCGGCGCACATATGGAGGGTCCATATCTCTCGCCCGCGCAATGCGGCGCGCAGGCACCCGGTCATATCACCGAGCCGAAGCCCGCGGAATATATTTCTCTTGTCGAGGAAACCGGCAACACGATCGTCCGTTGGACTTACGCTCCCGAGCGGGATAAAGATGGTGAGTTTTGCCGATTTCTCAAGGATCACGGCATCGTCGCCTCCGCGGGTCACACCGACGCGAAATACGCGGATATGGCACGCGCGATAGATAACGGATTAAGTCTTGTAACTCATCTTTACTCCTGCACTTCGACCGTCACGCGCGACCACGGCTTCCGCTCGCTCGGAGTTATCGAGAGCACATATCTGCGCGACGAGCTCTATGCCGAGATCATTGCCGACGGCAAGCATCTGCCGCCCGACCTCGTCAAAATGATCGTCAAGATCAAAGGAATCGACCGCGTTGCCGCCGTCACCGACAGCCTCAGCGTTGCGGGATCACCCGCGACCTGCGGCGTTATGAGCGGTGTTGAATACATCATCGAAGACGGCGTGGCAAAGCTTTCTGACAGAAGCGCATTCGCAGGAAGCGTGGCAACCGCCGACTTGCTCCTGCGCGTACTCGTAAACGAATGCGGATTCACCCTCTCCGAGGCGTCAACTATGCTTTCGGCAACCCCCGCTAAGATCTTCGGACTTAACAAGGGTAAGCTCGAAATCGGACTCGACTCGGATATCGTCGTGCTCAACAAAGATTTTGAGGTACAGAAGATATTTATCGGAGAAGTTTATACAACAAAGAAACAGGATTGAGCCACGGCTCAATCCTGATTTTTATTAAAACTCATCTCTGAAATAACCTCTCGAACAAGCTTTTCTACCCTGCTTGTCGATGACGGTTATGCGGAAATAATTTGCCTTGTGGTGAAGCTCGAACTCGGCGCTGTTGACGGTTCCGTAATTCTCGTCGATCTCGATATTCGCTTTCTTAGTACCGTAGAACATAATGATACGTTCAGCATCCGTGGTCTCGACGCGAACGGTCTTGCCGTCCTCGATCGAAAGCGAGAGGATGCGGGGACCTGTCGAAGAATAGCAGTCGCCTCTCTCGAACGCGGAGAATACGCTGTCGTATTCAAGCTTGTCGGCAACGATCATAGTGTGCGCGCCGAAGGAATCGCAAAGCGGATGGCCGAAGGGATACTTGTTATGGTTGTCATCACCGCCGTGACAGCCGACTCTGATGCCGCGGCGAAGAAGCTTATCATAAAGCACCTCGTTATGCTCAAGAGTGTTGATATGATTCGCATCGGTGTTATCAAGCTCAAGGCTCTGCCAGCCCTCAAGCTTGAAGATATTCTCGTCCGACTCCATCGACCATACGGGATGGTTGTAGGAAACAACGTAGCCGTTTTCGGTCGCGGTCTTGATGAACATATTGAGATAATCCATCGTATACTCACGGGGCTCCTCCGAGCCGACGCGGTTGAGCTTTTCGGGATCTCCCTTGTAGTACTTGCAGTAGATGGGATTGTAGCATATGTACTTGTCGTTGTCCTTATCGCGCGCAAAAAGGTTGAGGTGCACCTCGGGCAGATAGCGGTCGCTCTTCGCCTTCTTGTTGGGACGGATATAAGCCTCGTAGCCCGTCAGCATAAGGAACTCATCATCTGTCATATCGTTGTGAGGATAGGGATAGCAGTGGTCGGTGATCGCAAGCACGGAGTATCCCTGCGCCTTGTAAGCCTCCTTGAGCTCCTCGGGGGTCAGACGTCCGTCCGAGATAGTGCTGTGGCAATGCATATTAGCCTTGAACTGCTTTTTGTCTTTGGATATAAATACTTTAATAGCCATTTTTTGACCTTCCTGTGTTTATTGTAATAATTATAATTGATTAAGCCCAATATGTCAATAGAAACCGCCGCCGAACGCACAAGCAAATCGGCGGCGGTTTGTGTAATTACAATTTCAAATCTGTGTAATACAGTATTTCCTTGCCCAACTTCTCCGCAAATTCAATCTCACTTTGCGTACTCTTTCCGATATATCCACCGACATTGACAACGATAATGGCATCTGATATCTTGATCTTTTCCTTGTGCATCATATCGATCATCCGCGCTTCTGCCTCGGAATAATCGTCCTTAGAATCTCTTGTAAGCTCATTCGGAGTCAGCACACAGTTGCCCGCGAGGGTCATAATCTCGGCAACTTCAGCCATTTCATCTTTGAATTTATAGCTTCCGCATAGGGTAATAATTTTCATTTCAACAATTCCTTTTTATGCATCTCAATATGCATCATAATATGCCCGATATTTCCCTCTCCCGCATATTTCGTCGGGTCGAAAAAGTTGTGGTCAAGGGCAGACCAATAAAGATCATTTTCGTCACCGCAAACGTCAATATGCTTATTAAGCTTGCCGACGTAGACCTCGAGATAGCAGTTATCGAAATAATATGTAAAATCCATCAGATGCGACAGAACAATGTCATTTTCGGTGATCGAGGTCTCTTCCCGAAGCTCTCTGTAAGCTGCGCGAAGTCCTTCCTCTCCCTTTTCGATCTTTCCACCGACAAGATTAGATAATCCCTTATATGGATCTTTCCTCCGCTTACACATAAGCATTCTGTCGGCGTTTTCATTAAACACCGCTATTACGTTATAGCCTTGCATACTTTCCTCCGCGTTTTATAATATATAACGTTCAATAAACTTCGCAACACCGTCATCGTCGTTACTTTCCGCAATATGATCGGCTACCGCTTTCACTTCATCGATCGCATTTGAAACCGCAACTCCGACGCCGCACATTCTGATCGGCTCGACGTCGTCGTGGTCATCGCCGAAATATGCCGTTTCCGTTGCGGAAATATTACTGATATCAAGCATATCCTTGACGCCACTCCACTTGGTCGCGGATTTGCTCATAATTTGAATCAGATGCCCGTTCGCGACTGTGTAATAAAGATCGTCGCTCAGCATCTTTTTGACGGTTTCCAAAACATCGGGAGTATCAAAGCCTATGAGGATCTTTATTGCTCCTTCCGACCTCGCCACAGCCGCGAGATCGTCGGAAATGACCGAATCATAGTCCTCGATCGGCTTGTTTGAGTAGGCTTCTTCTCCCGTTTCAAGTGTTACGCGGAAATCGGGATAATTCTTCAGCGCTGTCAGAATGCGATCTGCGCTTTCGGTGCAAAGCCCGTATTCCTTGCGGTAATCGCCGCAGATGATCCTTGCGCCGTTGGTTACCGATATTGCATCAAAATCAATGATATCGCAAAACTGCGTCATCGTTCGATAGGGTCGCGCAGTCGCAACCATCAGAGTGATCCCCTTTTGCTTGCACTTCTTAAAAACTTCCGCTGTGTACGGGGATATAGTTTTGTCCGTGTGTAACAGAGTTCTGTCGAGATCTACAACTATTGCTTTAATTGCCATTACTTCAACATCTCCTTTTTCTATTTATCCGTGCAACAAGCCTATACACACCATAACCAACCGCAAACCCGAGGGTATTGAGCAGCAGATCATCAATATCGCTGACTCGGTCAAAAAACGGTAGTTGAAGTATCTCGATCAAAAGCGAAAATCCCACGCCCGCGGCGATTGTTCTCGGCGGTGTATCAAGCTCCTTGAAAACGATCGGCCAGATGATTCCGACGGGGATGAACATCGTTGTGTTGCCGACAAAATTGATGATCGCTTCGCTCATTATTTCGTAGTCAAACAGGTTCACAAGCGGAATAAAGTTAATGCGGAACGAAAAGGCGTTTACCGCATCGAAGACGAGCGGCTGAATCACTCCGTCAACCTTCCGCAGCGGGAAGAACGTGAATCGCGCGATAACG
>JAFQGP010000007.1 GCA_017415485.1 Clostridia bacterium | reverse complement strand
CAAATGTTCGCACTTGCAAGCAGGGGTGAAGGGGGCGGCAGCCCCCTTCATCGCTTACGATGTCATCCTGAGGCGGCGTCCGCAGACCGCCTGCCGCCGAAGGATCTCGTACTGACCGAGTTGTTCCTCGGGCAGCGCGGTGCTGGCGAAGTGGTCTGCACTGCACCCAAAAAACTAAATATATATGAAAATGTAAAATCACTGTGTAGTTTCAAAATTACACAGTGATTTTTTTATGTTGACTTTAGTAAGTGCTAACAAAGTGGCTTGACTTTAGTCTTACGGTTATTCACATCAAACTCCATCGTACAGGCACCGCGCCGCCTCTTGTAAATGGGAGGCGGCACGAGATCCTTCGGGCGTATATGCCTGCGGGCACGCCCTCAGGATGACATCGTTTCTTCTTGCAGGGGCTGCCGCCCCTGCACCCTGCTTTGGGAGTGCGAACATAGCGTTCTGATTATTATATTAGCCTAATTATACCAGCAATCCGTTTGCAATAGGGGTAGGTTTTGCCATTATTCATCCCGATCTCTTTGATATTCAAGAATCCCCTCAACTCCGCAATCGAGGATCCGGCAGAGATCGTTGATAGTCACGGTCGTGATCGGTTTGTTGTGTTTAAGACGGTCGATAAGACTGCTACTGATGCCGTAGGTGTTGATAAGCTTGTATGTTGTAAATCCCTTTTCTTTCAAAGTTTTGAAAAAAGGCTCGTATGAAATCATAATTCTCACCCCCGTGTTATAAATTATAGTCGGTCAGTCAGCAAAAGTCAATATACTTGCTGTAATCTTGCAAAAAAACTTGAAAATATTTGAAAAAGCAAGATAAAAATTCCTAAAAGGTATTGCATTTTTGATTTAATTGTGATATAATATATGTGTACGATCAGAGACTGAGAGAGGGCGCCACGTCCTCTCTCATTTTCTCGAAAAGATATTTTTGCTTCGGAGGTAAAAATGAAACCTCAAAAGGCACAAAAACCGCAAAAGCCGCAAAAGCCGATAGAGCCCCATCCGGTGCATCCGGTGCAGCCGCCGCAGAAGCCGCAAAAACCTCTGCGCCCACTCGTCACGCTCCCCGAGTTGATCGCCGAGCATATCGAGAACAAAAAGCGTCTCAAACGCGAACTCAAGAATTTTAAGAAGAATCTTAAAAGGGAAGAGAAGGCGGCAAAGGCGACCCTCAAATGGGTCAAGCGGGAAAAGAAGAATCTTAAAGATCTGAAAAAACAGAAGAAAAAAGAGAAAAAGAAAAAATGAAGAAAGAGCTTACGGGAGTTGCCGCGAGAGTCTACCCCCTGATCGAAAGCACCGTCCATGAGTGCGGATGCGAGATCTGGGACCTTGAATTTGTCAAGGAAGGCGCGGACAGAATACTCCGCATCACCATCGACACCGACCGCGAGGGCGGCATCGGTATTGAAGACTGCGAGCGCGTCAACCGCGCAGTCGATCCCATTCTCGACGAGACCGACCCCATCGACACCTCCTATTATCTTCAGGTGTCCTCCCCCGGAATCGAGCGCGACATCACGCTTCCCTGGCACATCGTTGCCTGCGAGGGCGAGAGAGTCGAGGTCAAGCTTTTCGCTCCTCTTGAGGGAAGCCGCAAGTATGACGGCGTTCTTCTCGGATTTGAGGGCGGCGAGTGCGATCCCGCAAAGCCCGTTCTCCTTGATATAGGAGAAAAAACGCTCGCGATCCCCTATGACGCGATCTCGAAGATAAAAACTTTGTTTGATTTTGATAGTATTTGACAGTATATAAATTCCCCCACACATATTCAGAAAGGACTAAACTAAAATGAATTCGGAATTTTTCGCCGCACTTGATGAGCTTGAACAGAAGCGAGGCATATCCAAGGAGTATATGATCGAAAAGATCGAGGCGGCACTTGTTGCGGCTTATAAGAAGGAATACGGCAACAACACCAACGTTCGCGTAAGCATTGATGAAAATAAGAAGGACGTCCGCGTTTTCCAACAGAAGACGATCGTGGCTGAAGTCGAGGATCCCGAGACCGAGATCTCTCTTGAGGAAGCAAAGCTCCGCAACAAGAGAAGCACCGTCGGCAAGATCCTTGAGTTCGAGCTCAAGCCCAAGAACTTCCGCCGCCTTTCGGCAGGCGCGGCTCGCTCGGTAATCATCCAGGCGATCCGTGAGGCTGAAAGAAAGATCGCGCAGGAGGCTTATGAGGCTAAGCGCGAGGAGATCATCACCGCAACCGTATCCAAGATCGACGAGGAGACGGGCGACGTCATCATCTTCACCGGCAACGGCAACGCACGTCTTCGCAAGTCCGAGCAGATCCCCGGCGAGGAATTCTTCATCGGTCAGAAGATCAAGATCTACATCTGCGAGGTCAACCGCGAGGCTCGCGGACCTCTGGTAACGATTTCGAGAGCACATCCCGGACTTGTCCGCCGTATGTTCGAGCTCGAAGTTCCCGAGATCCAGGAGGGAGTCGTTTCGATCAAGGGTATCGCGCGTGAGCCCGGCTCCAGAACCAAGATCGCGGTATTCTCGGAGGACGAAAGCGTTGATCCAGTCGGCTCCTGCGTCGGCGCAAAGGGTATACGTATTAACAACATCCTCGGTGAGCTTGACGGCGAGAAGGTCGATATCATCAAGTACAGCGAGGATCCCGCAGAGTACATCGCGGCGGCTCTCGCACCCGCAACCGTCGAGTCGGTGACCATGCTCGGCGAGAAGACCGCGCACGTTGTCGTAAAGGCAGATCAGCTCTCGCTCGCGATCGGACGCGAGGGTCAGAACGCCCGCCTTGCGGCAAGACTCACCGGCTGCAAGATCGACATCAAGCCCGCATAATTTCGATTTTATAAAATGGCAAAAAAACAGAACAATCCCCTGCCCCAAAGAAAGATACCGATGCGCCAGTGCCTCGGATGCAATGAGCATAAGCCGAAGATAGAGCTTATCCGCATCCTTCGCACCCCCGAGGGCGAGATTACCCTTGACATGACGGGCAAAAAGTCGGGCAGAGGCGCATATATCTGCAAAAACCCCGCGTGTCTCAAAAAGCTGCGCAAGAGCCGCCGCGCCGAGGCAAACCTCGGTGTCGCCATTCCCGAAGAGGTATGGGACGCGCTCGAAGCGGCACTCGCGGAGGAAAAGTGATGGGAAACAGCCCAAAAGAAAAGCTTCTCGGAATGCTTGGCCTGTGCATCCGCGCACGCCGCGCCGTTTGCGGGACCGTGAACGTCTGCGAGGCACTCAAGGCAGGAAAAACAGTTCTCGTTGTGACCGCCTCGGATAATTCGGCGGCAACCGAGAAAAGACTTTTCGACCGTGCAAGCTTTTACGGTGTAAAAATAATCAAAACAAATCTCACGTCCGCCGAGATCGGCGCGGCGACGGGCAAATCGCTCGTTGCAGCTATGGCGATAAATGACGCACAAATGGCATCGGCGGTCGAGAAAAAGGCGGAAGACGCTTCCGCAGAAGAATAAACAAATTATAGAATTTCGTGTCCGTTAAGGAGGATGACAGATAATATGGCAGTCGGCTCTCAGTATAAAGTGAATCAGTTGGCAAAGGACCTCTCGCTCAAAACAAAGGAACTCACCGATGTTATGGCGGCGGCGGGACTTGACGCCAAAACACAAAAAGCTCTTGAAACCTTCGAGCTTGACGTGATTTGGGAAGCTCTCACCAAATCGCATCAGATCGTAAATATCGAGGACTATATCGACGGCGTGACAGGCATACCCTCTTTGCGGAAAAAAGCCGCAGAGACCAAGCCCGAAGCAAAGCCCAAGGCCGAAAAGCCCGAGGTAAAGGCAGAGGCAAAGTCTGCGAAGCCCGAGAAAAAGGCAGAAGAAAAGAAGCCCGAGGCAAAGCCCGTCGAGCAGAAGCCCGCACCCAAGGCAGAGGAGAAAAAGCCCGAGCCCAAGGTCGAGGAAAAGAAGCCCGTCGAGCAGAAGCCCCAGGAAAAGCAGAACGTCGCACGCAGTGCGGGCGAGCGTTTTGAGTCCCGTATGAGTGCTTCCAACGAAAAGTCGAAGCAGGAAAAGCAGGAAAAGAAGCAGGAGAAGCGCGAAGAGAAGAAGTCGGGCAGAACTGCTATCGATATGCGTGCTTCCGCGCGCCCCGAGGGCGAGCGCGAGGTCGTAACCGTCAGCCCCAAGGCGGCAACACGCGTTGTTGACACCAGAGGCAGCGGTTCCGTTGACCTTTCGAAGTACGATGACACCCTTGATAACATCGTTCCCGAGAATATCCGCGAGGAGCGCGGCGGAAGCCAGAAGGTAAAGAAGTCCCCCGCCGCTCAGAATTCCGAAAAGGAAGGCGGAAACAGACAGGGTCAGAAGGGTCAGAACCAGGGCGGTAAGAACGACGGCCGCAAGGATAATAAGGGCGGCAAGGATAACCGTCAGCAGAATAAGAACGATAAGAATAACAACAATAAGGGCGGCAAGAACGGCAAGAAGGGCGGATTTGTTCCCGCACCCGCACCCGCGCCCGTAAAGAAGGCTCCCGTAAAGGCAGAGATCCCCGAGGAGATCACCGTCGGCGAATTTGCATCGCGCATCAAGGTCTCCGCAGGTGAGGTAATCAAGCGACTCATGCTCATGGGCATGATGGTGACCCTCAACCAGACCATCGACTTCGACACCGCCTTCCTCATCGCAGATGAGCTCGGCGCAGAGATCACCAAGGAAGTCGTTGTCAGCATCGAGGACAGACTCTTCGAGGAAGAGGAGGATTCCCCCGAAAACCTCGTTGAGCGTGCTCCCGTCGTTTGCGTAATGGGTCACGTTGACCACGGTAAGACCTCGCTTCTCGACGCGATCAGAAACACCCGCGTAACCGCAGGCGAGGCGGGCGGTATCACCCAGCACATCGGTGCTTACCGCGTCAAGATCAACGGCAAGGAGATCACCTTCCTTGACACCCCCGGCCACGAGGCGTTCACCGCAATGCGTGCCCGCGGCGCGCAGGCAACCGATATTGCCATCCTCGTTGTAGCGGCGGATGACGGCATCATGCCCCAGACCGTTGAGGCTATCAACCACGCAAAGGCAGCGGGCGTTCAGATCATCGTTGCCATCAACAAGATGGATAAGCCCACCGCAAATCCCGATAACATCAAGACAGCACTCACACAGTACGAGCTCGTTCCCGAGGAATGGGGCGGCGACGTAATGTGCATCCCCGTTTCGGCTCTCAAGCACGAGGGTATCGACGATCTTCTCGAAGCTATCCTTCTCATCGCCGAAATGGAAGAATACAAGGCTAACCCCAACCGCCGTGCAAAGGGTATCGTCATCGAGTCGAAGCTCGACAAGGGACGCGGACCCGTTGCAACCGTCCTCATCCAGAACGGTACGCTCCGCGCAGGCGACATCGTCATTGCCGGAACTGCGGTAGGACGTGTCAGAGCAATGACCGACCACACCGGCAGAACCGTAAAGGTCGCGCCTCCCTCGATGCCCGTTGAGATCACAGGTCTTGCGGACGTTCCCCAGGCAGGTGACGAGGTCAACGCAGTCGTTGACGAGAGAATGGCAAGAGAGCTCGCAGAGCAGAGACGTGCTCAGGCGAAGGAAGAGGAGTTCAAGGCAAACGCAAGAACCAACCTCAACGACCTTTTCGCTCAGATCCAGGAAGGTATCAAGGAGCTCAACGTCATCGTCAAGGCAGACGTTGCGGGCTCCGCAGAGGCAGTCAAGCAGTCGCTTGAGAAGATCACAAACGAGGAAGTTCGTGTTCGCGTCATCCACGCCGCAGCCGGCGGTATCACCGAGGGCGACGTTATGTTCGCGGCTGCATCGAACGCCATCATTGTCGGCTTCAACACCCGTCCCGACCGTACCGCTCTCGATTCCGCAGAGCGCCAGGGTGTTGATATCCGCACCTACCGCATCATCTATGACTGCATCAACGAGATCACCGCGGCTATGAAGGGTATGCTTGCTCCCAAATTCCAGGAGAAGCTTCTCGGTCATATCGAGGTCCGTCAGGTCATCCACGTTCCGAACGTCGGCTTTATCGCGGGCTCTTATGTGCTTGACGGTAAGATCACACGTAAGTCGCAGATCCGCGTAGTACGTGACGGTATCGTTGTATATGAAGACAAGATCGCATCTCTCCGCCGCTTCAAGGACGACGTCAGCGAAGTCGCGCAGGGATATGAGTGCGGTGTTGGACTTGAGAAGTTCAATGACCTTAAGCTTGGAGATATACTCGAGGCGTTTGTTATGGAAGAGATTGAACAGTAATTATCATAAAAAGCAGGAAGCGCGAGCTTCCTGCTTTTTATGAGTTAAGATTCGCCTGCGGCGAAGTTAAGGTCGCGCTTCGCGCGAGTTAATGTTTGCCTGCGGCAAAGTTTAAGGTGAATTTCCGCAAGCGGAAATTTTCGATCAAATAAAAGTGGGCAGCAGCGGGAAAGTTTTTGGAAAATTCTTAAGAAACTTTTTTTCAAAAAAGTTTCTTAAGTCGCGCTCCGCAGACATATTTGCCTTCGGCAAAAGTCGACTCTGTCTTGTCGGCTTACGCCTCCATTTTCCTTCGGAAAACCGACAGAGCCGCGCGAAACTCCCCTGTGCTTCAAACTGGCGGCGCCCCGTCGACAGTTTGGAAGGAGTAAAACCTTCCCTTGCGGGATGCTTTCGTTACTTCACTCTTTCGCTTAGAAAAAGTAAAAACGATATCAATGTGTAGTAACAAAATTATACTTGTAGGGGAGGGCGTCCTCGACCTCCCAAGCCTAATGATATTATTGCTGTGTATTTTATCAAGAAAGTATTATTTGATTTTCTGTATTTCATCAACGCTAAAATTTTATGCTGTAAAGGGAGGTCGAGGACGCCCTCCCCTACAAGTATAATTATATTTGCGCATATTGGTTGGGTATGACTGTATAATGTAGCTTGTTAAGGGTTGCGACCTCTGCGGAGGTCGCGCGATATATCGGCTTGCACCGATGCGATATATAAATACGATATATCCTCTTTGCGGAACGTGAAAATTTTATCAAATTTTTGTAAGATTTCCCCGTTTTGCGACACTAATAGATGAAGGGAGGTGAGAGGTGATGAAGTTCGAGGAGATATACACCGAATATTTCGGCGACGTGTACCGATATATGCTTCGGCTTTCGGGCGACGAGCACGTGGCGGAGGAGATAACGAGCGAGGCGTTTTTCGAGGCACTTTCCTCGCTCGATAAGTTTCGCGGCGAGAGCGAAGTCCGCGTCTGGCTTTGCGGGATCGCGAAAAACCTCTATTATCAGTACTTAAAAAAGAAAAAGCCGATCATCAGCATCCACGACGAAGGACTGGGCGAGCTGCCCGATGACTCAGCCGACCTCGGCGAGCACGCGGCGGATCGGTCTCACGCGGAGCAGATAAGGCTGATATTGCACTCGATCCCCGACCCATACCGCGAGGTCTTTATGTGGCGGGTATTTGCCGAGCTTGATTTCCGCGAGATCGGTAAGCTCTTCGGCAAAAGCGACAACTGGGCGTGCGTCACCTATCACCGTGCAAAAAATATGATAAAGGAACGAATGGAGGAAAAAAATGAAAAACGAATGTAACATAGTCCGAGACCTTTTGCCGCTCTATATTGAGAATATGGCAAGCCCCGAAAGCGCGCAGTTCGTTGAGGCGCACCTATCCAAATGCCCCGAATGCAATAAGCTTTATTTTTCGATGACAGCCACCAACGAGGAAAATATCACAGATGAAGACGCGCAGAGAAAGATCCTGCCCTTGCGCTTGGTCAAGCGTATGCTGTGGAAAAAGATCGTGACCTCGATCGTCGCTGTCGTACTTTCGATAGCGTTGCTTATCGGCGGGGGCACTCTTGCCTATAATATCATTGATAAACAGAACAAAACCCCCGAGATTGATTACGGTGAGTCGGAATTCTATTTGATTGAGGATCGACAAGCAGGTATTGATTTGGTAATCAGCGAATTTGTAAATTCTCTGGATTTCGGTTACGATGTTAAGTCGGTAAGATTCGCGGGCGATGAGGAATGCCTTGATTCATGGAAAGAATGGAATGAAGATCCGGATCATGTGACACAATTTGAGGATTATCACGATTATATGGTGATTTACCTTTCAATGAAAACTCCGGCATGGACAAATAGTAAAGCCTGGTTATCAAATATTTATTATGAGGATATCAAATTTGTACTGATGAAAAACAAAGATCTTGGCAAATATTGGCGCGGCTGGCAAATGATATGGGTGAGCATACCCAGCCCATACCCCGAGGCAACTTCTGCTGCTGAATAAATATTCATTTCAGTTGTCGACATTTTGTCGACAACTGATTTTCTATAAAACCTTGAAAAGTTGCGATGTTTGTGTTATAATAATACCGATACAAGTTTTTCGGAGGCGTTATGGTGATTAAGACATCGATCAGATTTTTTGATGATATTCCCGTAAGAGCGGTATGGATCGAGGAGGAATCGGCGTGGTTTTTTGCCGCTGTCGATATTGCGTTTGCTTTGAGTGAAAGCAAAAATCCAAGATCATTTTGGTTTGCGCTGAAAAAGAGAAACCTTGAGTTGTCGACAATTTGTCGACAACTGAAATTGCCTGCAAAGGACGGAAAAAAGTATCTTACCGATATAATCGACGATAGCGGCATTAATACCGTTATTGCCTTGATACCGAGCAAAAAAACCGAAATATTCAAAAAATGGCTGTCGGGTATCGGCTCTTCGCTTGACGAAAAAAGCAAGCAAAAGGCATACAGTCTGTACGAGGATGGCTTGATAGATACTATTGAAGTCGGAACGACAAAAGGCTTGCAGCAGATACACTCGTATCTTTTCGGAGGACTTTACGATTTCGCGGGCAAGATCAGAACGAAAAATATCAGCAAGAGCGGATTTATGTTCGCCAATGCGCGGTTCCTTGACGAGGTTTTGAAAAAAATCGAGCAGATGCCGGAAGATAGCGTTGAAAATATTGTTGACAAATATATAGAAATGAATCTCGCGCATCCGTTTATGGAAGGCAACGGCAGAAGCACGAGGATCTGGCTTGATCTGATATTTAAGAAAAATTTAGGCGTGTGCGTTGATTGGAGTCTTATTGATAAAAAGGAATATCTTTCCGCGATGGAACGCAGTCCATTAGACGGCAGAGATATCCTGCGTTTGATATCCTGCGCATTGACAGATCAGATCAATGATAGAGAGATATTTATGAAAGGTATCGATTATTCTTATTATTACGAAGAAAGTGAATAAGCCGTTTCAGTTGTCGACATTTTGTCGACAACTGATTTTTGTGAAGTGCTTTGCCAATGTTTGCAATGTTCGCACTTGCAAGCAGGGCTTCGCCCCCTGCACCCTTATTAGAGATTGCGAACACAGCGGTTTGACTATTATTGTGCAATTTGACATATTGTTTTTCCATATACAAGTTTGTCAGCTGCCTGAGTTGTCGACATTTTGTCGACAACTGATTTTTTATTTTTCGGATAAACAAAATAAATATGTAATAATAAAATTATACTTGTAGGGGAGGGCGTCCTCGACCTCCCAAGCCTAATGATATTATTGCTGTGTATTTTATCAAGAAAGTATTATTTGATTTTCTGTATT
>JAFQGP010000098.1 GCA_017415485.1 Clostridia bacterium | reverse complement strand
GTGAAATTATATTGACTTAATGCACAAATAATCTTTCATTGGGCTTGGGAGGTCGAGGACGCCCTCCCCTACAAGCTCGTAATGAAAAATGAGTTATAATTTGATTATTTGCCCGTTTTTCAGAAAATCAGCCATTGAGCTTTTCACATTCACCGATAAGTGTTTCCTCATCAAAGACGTATGCCGCGTTGCAGAATTTGCAGGTGACCTCGAGCTCGCGGGGCTTGCCTTCGGCTTCTTGCTCGTCAAGGAGCTTCCTTACGTCCTTTTCACCGAGCGATGCTACCGCGCGGAGCATTCTTTCTTTCGAGCAGGTGCAACGGTACTCGACCTCGTTTTCGTCGAAGATGTCGTATTCAATGCCGTCAAAAGCAATGTTTGCGATCTCCTCAAGCGAAAGTCCCTGCTCAAAGAGGCGGGAAACGTTCGAGAGGGCGGGAGCGTTCTTTTCGATCTTCGCAATGATCTCTTCATCCGCAAAGGGAAGAAGCTGGATCATAACTCCGCCCGCAGCAAGGCAGGTGAGGTCGCGGTCAACGAGCACTCCGAGTGCGCAAAGGGTGGGAAGCTGTTCGCTTTCGGCATAGTAGCGCGCAATGTCCTCGGCAACCTCACCCGTGGTGATCGGGATCGAGCCGCTGTAAGGCTCGCCGTCGCCGTTGTCGCGAACGACTGTGAGAAGTCCTTCGCCGACTGCACCGCCAACGTCAAGCTTGCCGACGGAGTTGAGCGGGAGCTCAACATCGGGGTTAGTGATATATCCGCGAACGCATCCGAGCCAATCGGATACGGCAAGGATCCTTCCCGCGGGGCCGTCACCCGCAAGAGTGAGGGTGAGCGTGTCTTTCTCCTCGCCCATCATAATTCCCATAAGGGAAGCGGCGGTGAGAAGTCTGCCGAGGGCGGCAGTTGCTGTGGCGCTCGTGCCGTGATATTCGTGCGCCGTGTTTACTATATCGCGCGAGTCGATAACGCTGATCCGCGCCGATCCGTCACGCGAAAGCGCGCGGAGAACCTTTGACTTTTTGATTTCCATTTTGATTTCCTTTACTTTTTTGCCCTTGCGGCAAAGTACATTTTTGAGTCGCTCTTGGCGGCTCTTTTGAATTTAGTATTCCCGAAAACTCCGCAGATCTCAAAGCCCGCAGCCTTGAGCTTTTCTTCGACCTCTGCGCGGGTGTAGCAACGCTCTTTCCATTCCTCGTCGCGGCGGGAGTATATCTCGCTGCCCGCTTCTTCTTCGGTGAAAACACTCAGCGAGAAACGGCAGATGCCGCGTTTTTCGGAATAATCGTTCTGCCAGTTGCAGAAAACGGCACAGCCTTCCTCGGTTTCCGCCTCAAGCTGATAGGAATTCTTTCCGTATTCCTTCTCGAAACGAGTCGGAGTGTTCATATCAAAGATGAAGAGTCCGTCGGGGTCAAGATAGTTGTGAACGAGCGAGAAGCAACGCTCAAGCTGTCCCTTTTTTGTCAGATGATTGAGCGAATCAAGAGAGCAGAGAACGGCTCCGACGGTGCCGTAAAGCTCGAAAGCCGTGATGTCCTGCAAGAGCAGAAGAACGTTCTCGGGGCAGTTTTCGCGCGCTACCGAAAGCATTTCGGGAGAGAGGTCGATGCCCGTCATATCGTATCCGCGCTCGGCAAGTATTGCGGTGAGAATTCCCGTTCCGCAAGCAAGATCGAGAACGAGCTCGGGGCGTTCGGGGAGAAATTTTTCGAAGCACCTCTCGGCAAAATCCGCCCAGGATTCATAATTAACGTCGCCGTTGAATATATCATAAATGTGCGCTATTGCGCCGTAGCCCTGTGCGTTGTTCATATCACAGACCGAGGAGAGGGAAGATGTGGTAAACTGTTCCCGCGCCCATTACGACAATAGCGTCGCCGGGGCGAGCTTCTGCGCCGAGGATCGCGATCGCATC
The DNA here is from genome assembly GCA_017415485.1 of Clostridia bacterium. Lineage (GTDB taxonomy): Bacteria > Bacillota > Clostridia > Oscillospirales > CAG-272 > CAG-390. The sequence goes on along the minus strand of JAFQGP010000098.1, from coordinate 28,703 downwards.
CTCAAAGGTGGGGCAATAGTCGGCTTTCTCGCCGATAGCCTGAGCCAAAAGCGCGGAGCTTACGCCGAGGGTATCGGTCTCACGTGCGGCATATATGTCGACGAGCAGAACTCTGTCCGCGGTGTTCAGCGCCGATGTGAAATCATCCCAAAGCGCCTCGGTGCGGCTGTAAGTGTGCGGCTGATAGATGCAGAAGAGGCGTCCGAAGCCCATATCGCGGAAGCCGCCGAGGGTCACGGTGATCTCTGTCGGATGGTGGGCGTAGTCGTCGTAAACGTCAACGTTATTCCATTTGCCCTTGTATTCCATTCGTCTGCCCGCGCCGAGATAGTGCGAAAGCCCTTCCGCGACTGCCTCTGCGTCAAGACCGCAGATCATTCCCGCGGCGAAAGCGGCGAGCGCGTTGTATATATTGTGTTTGCCTGGTACGGAAAGCGAAACGTGCGCGGCATAGTTCCCTCTGAAATAAATATCAAATGACGCCATACCCGAAATATATTCGATATTGTAGGCTGTGTAATCGCATCCTTCGCCGAGACCGAAGGTGACAAGCGTGCCGGCGTATCCCGCCATAGCGATGCGCACGTTGTCATCGTCGCCGTTGACAACGGCAAATCCGTCGGGACCGGTGATCGCGGCGTAGTCCGAGAAGGAACGGCGCACCTGCGTGATGCTCTTGAAGTAGTCGACGTGGTCGAGCTCGATGTTAAGAATGACCGCTATGTTCGGGTTGAAGTCGAGGAAGGAATCCATATATTCGCAAGCCTCGAATACAAAGTTTTGCTCGCCTCCGATGCGGTAAGCGCCGCCCATTTCGGCAAGTGTCGCTCCCGAAAGTACCGTGGGGTCTCCGCCCGCGTGCATAAAGGAAAGCGCGCACATCGAGGTGCAGGTGCTCTTGCCGTGCATACCCGAAACGCCGACGCGATTTGTGTAGCCCGTCATAATGAATCCGAGAAAATCTGCGCGCGAGATGCAGGGAATACCCTTTGCCAGAGCCGCCGAATATTCGGGGTTGTCGGGCGCGATGGCAACGGTATAAACGATTGCCTCATAGCCCTCGATATGGCTTGCCTCGTGGGAATAGAAGATCTCGATCCCCGCCTCGGTGAGTCTGTCGGTCAGCGCGGTCTGCATCTGGTCCGAACCTCCGACGCGGTAGCCGCGGATATGTGAAATATGGGCAAGCGAGGACATATTGATTCCCCCAATGCCGATGAAATAGATGCTCGAGATCCCCGAAAGAATGCGGGCGATATTTTCGGCACCGTAATGTGTGTTTTCTACAGACATAAATACTCCCATCTGCCGCCTAAGTAACGGCATAAGTAAATTTAAGTGACGCGCAATTTAATTTCCCGTCACTTTTCACAGAAAAATTTTATTTTGTTTGAATACCCTTCACAAAATTAGTGTATACTATAATTGTTATCTAAAAAATTGAACCCAAGGAGTAAAAAAATGGAAATCACCGATGTAAAAATCAGAAAGCTTTTTGACGAAGGCCCCATGAAGGCAATTGCTTCCGTCACTCTCGACAATCAGCTTGCGGTTCACGATATCAAGGTTATTTCGGCAAGAGAGAAGCTTTTTATCGTAATGCCCAGCCGTAAAAATCCCGACGATACCTTCAGAGATATCGTTCACCCCATCAATGCATCTTTCCGTGCGTCTCTCGAGGGAGCTGTTCTTGCGGCTTACAACGAGGCACTTGAAAACGCAGGCGCTGAGGCAGAGGAGAATACTGAGGATCCCGTTACCGTGTGATCTACATCATAGAGGCATCTCGCAAGAGGTGCCTTTATTTTTATATCTTGTTATATCTTGCCGTGAGAGGGAAGAACCTCGCCGCCGCTGAAGGTGAGAAGCCCGAATGTGTGGTCAAATCCCATTCCTGCGGTCCCGGGGTTGAAAAGCAATAGCGGACGCTCGGTCTTGCCGACAAATTCAAGCTCGGTGCCCTCGGGCAGATATTGGGAGATCGGGTTATGTGTGTGACCGAAAAGGACGATGTCCGCGCCGTCCGCATAGGCACGCGCGGCGATCCTTTCAAGCCCGTATTTGACGTCATAAAGATGCCCGTGCGTCATAAAGATCTTTTTGCCCTCGAACTCGACCGTCTCGGTGCGCTTCGGGCGGTATCTGCGGTCAGCGCCGACCCAACCGTAATACTCGCCGTTGCCCTCGATCAGAACGAGCGGTTTTTCGTAATTATCGGGCAGGAGCTTCGATAGATCGGCGGCACCGTCGCCAAGGTGAACGATCATGTCGGCATCGCGGCAAAGCTCGAGTATTCTTTTGACGTTTTTTGAGTTTCCGTGCGAATCGGAAAGAACGAGAATCGTTTTTGCCACGTTGCGGTCTCCTTAACACATAAAAATACATTATATATTATAACACGAAAAACTATCTTTGTCTACATCTTTTTGAAAATTCACCCATTGAAAATCGGGGCATATAATGTAGTAGATCGATTTGGAGGTGTTAATTATGGAATTTGACCGTTCTGCGCTTTCGCGCTTGCTTTCGCTGAATGACAGCCAGCTTAAATATCTCGTCAACAAATTCGCCCACGACTATGGCATAGACCTTTCGAGCTATAACGTCACCGAGGGCGATATTTCGAGCGTCCGCCGCGCGCTTGCCAATCTTAGCGACTCGCAGCTTGCCGATCTCGGAAACAAGATCACGGGTGGAAGAAGATGAGCGAGCAGACCCCTGACCTTGGTGCGATGGTGTCAAAGCTGCTCGGCAACCCGGAGCTCATCTCGCAAATAGCTTCAACCGTGGGCATAGAAGCCCCTCAGGGAGAAGAGAAGAAGGAGGATGGAGCGGCGGCGCCCGCATCCGCTCCCGCGCTTGACGCGGTGCTTCCGATGCTTGCCTCAGCCGGTGTCGGCTCGTCGAAGCGGACAGCGCTCCTCTCTGCGCTCAAACCCTTTTGCAACGAGCACCGATGCCGCACCATCGACTATATGATAGGTATCTCGAAGCTATCCGAGACCCTCATTCCGACAAAGCGAGGTTGATATGTATTCAAGACAAACCCGAAACGGGCAGACCGAGGTGCAGGTGGAGCTCCCGCGCGATTACAGCGGAAATGCTTTTACTCCGTTTGCGCCCATCCGCGAGCCGGTAGAAGCCTGCACGAAGATCGAGCCTAAGGAAGAAAAATGCCCTGAGAAGGAAGAATATCCCCAAAAGTCCTGCGAGATCGCCGAGTGCGAAAAGGAAAAAAGCCCCGCCTTCGGGCTTTCGGGACTCAAGGGCCTTCTTGGGGGTAACATAGGGCTTGAGGAGCTTTTGCTTCTCGGTGTGATCTTTTTGATCTTCAACGATAACGAGCTTCGCGACAACGAGCTGCTGATCTGCCTTTTATTAATTTTGTTCATATAAGTAATCCCGACGGCTTGCAAGCCGTCGGGATTTCGACAAAAAAATAAAAAAGTTAAAATCCTCTCTTGCATTTATTCTTTATTTGTAGTATAATAATTGTGTATTGAATTTTTGCGCCCTTGAGCGCAATTTGGGGGTTATTATGCATCAGATCGGATTTGATAACGACAAATATCTTCGCCTGCAATCGGAGCATATAAGGGAGCGCATCGACCGTTTCGGCGGCAAGCTCTATCTTGAATTCGGCGGCAAGCTTTATGACGACAACCACGCTTCGCGCGTGCTTCCCGGCTTTCAGCCCGACAGTAAGATGAAAATGCTTCTCGAGCTTAAGGACGAGGCGGAAATAGTCATCGTCATAAACGCGGGAGATATTGAGAAGAATAAAAAACGCGGAGACCTTGGCATTACTTATGACGCCGACGTGCTTCGCCTTATCGACATCTTCAGATTCTTCGGACTTTACGTTGGAAGTGTCGTTATGACGATGTATGAATCCCAGCCCGCGGCGCGCACTTTCCGTGCAAAGCTCGAGGCTCTCGGAGTCAAGGTATACCGTCACTATCCCATCGAGGGCTATCCCGCAAATATCGAACATATCGTATCAGAGGACGGATACGGCAAGAATGATTTTATCGAGACAGAGCGCAAGCTTGTCGTCGTCACCGCACCCGGACCCGGAAGCGGAAAAATGGCTGTCTGCCTCTCGCAGGTTTACAATGAAAACCGCCGCGGAGTTCAGGCGGGATATGCAAAGTTCGAGACCTTCCCGATTTGGAATCTCCCCCTTTCTCATCCCGTAAATATTGCTTATGAGGCGGCAACGAGCGATCTCAATGACAACAATATGATCGACCATTTCCACCTTGAGGCGTATGGCGAAACAACGGTCAACTATAACCGCGATATAGAAATTTTCCCCGTTCTTGCCGCGACTTTCGAAAAGATCTACGGCTCCTGCCCCTATAAGTCCCCCACTGATATGGGCGTAAATATGGTCGGAAACTGCATCATAGACGATGAAGTTGTCCGCAAAGCCGCAAACCGCGAGATAATCAGAAGATATTATAACTCCCTTGTCGCCGTCAGAAACGGTGAGGAAACGAAGGATATTATCTACAAGCACGAGATACAGATGAAGCGTGCCAAGATCTCTCCCGAGGACAGACCCGTTATCGCCGCGGCTATTGCAAAGCGCGACGCGACCGGCGGCCCCGCGGCAGCCATCGAGCTCCCCGACGGAAGGATCATCACGGGCAAGAACTCAAAACTCCTCGGCGCGACCTCCGCAATGCTTCTCAACGCCATCAAAGCACTTGCGGGCATTGATGACGAGCTGCATCTCATGCCCCCCGAGATCATCGAGCCTATCCAGCATCTCAAGGTCGAGCACCTCGGTAACCACAACCCAAGGCTTCACACCGACGAGGTCCTTGTTGCACTCTCTGTCTGCGCCGTCAATTCCCCCGCTGCCGAGCGCGCGATAGATCAGCTTGCAAACCTCCGCGGATGCGACGCTCACTCCACGGTAATCCTCTCACATACCGACGAAAATCTTCTCAAAAAGCTCGGAGTAAACATCACCTACGAGCCCTATTACCAGACAAAGACGCTTTACCACAAGAAGTAATTCTTGCTTGCGAGCCTGTCTGGGCACGCAAAAAAGGAAATATTAATGAATTACAACGAAAATCAAAGACAACGGACAAGCGATGCCTCCGCACCACGCCGTCAGCCCGAAGATAAATCAAGCGCGGAAAGACTTCTCGGCACGCTCCCCTTCGTCGTTTTTCTGCCCATAGCGCTGATATATATCGAGCTTGTGGCTCATATTGCCGCTTTTTCGGAAATTGAGCCTTCATTCTTCGTTTATGCCACATTCTTCAGCCTTGCGAGTGGAATGCTGATGGCTGTTCTTTGCACACTCTTCAGCAAAAAGATCAACTATATCATAAGCCTTGTGCTTCTCGGCGCGGCAACTTTGCTTTGCTGTGTTCAGGTCGTTTATTCGGCATTTTTCGGCGACTTCTTCCAGCTCACAACGCTTGGAATGGCGGGCAATCTTGCCGATTATATGGATAATACCGTCAAGGTTGTCTTCGCAAACCTCCATTGGATCATCCTTCTCTTTATCCCCTTTGTCCTTTTTGCCATCTTCGGCAGAAAGATGATCGTCCCCGAAAGATCGGACTTAATGCTCAAGATCTGTTGCGCCGTTTTTGCCGCGGGATTCTTTATGCTCGGCAGCCTTTACGTCAACGCGCACGACGATCTTTTAGGCGATAAGTTCATCTACGGTGCGGGATTCCAGGTCAAGGACTCAATTTCAAAATTCGGTGTTCTGACAACGGCAAGGCTTGAATTGCAGTATATGATCTTTGGTACGCCCGAAGCGGATGCAGGTGAGATTCCCGACGTGCTTGAGGGCGAGATCACAACAGCTATCCAAGGCGAAGATATCTTCGGCCCGAAGGTTACAACAGCTCCCGAAACCGAGCCCGTAAGCCCGTCCGAAAGCGGAGAAGTTACGGGTGGAGCGGAAGTTACTGGCGAAGTCAGCGGTGAGCAGACAACTCCCACACCGCCAAAGCCTCCCGTCATTGACAGAAGTCCGCAACGCCTTGATATTGATTTCGACAAGCTGATTGCTGATGCAAAAGCCGCGGGAAAGAACAATCTCGCGAAGGCTCATTCCTTCTTCGCATCACGCGCAGGTACGAACAAGCACGAATATACCGGACTTTTTGAAGGCAAGAACCTCATTTATATCACCGTTGAAGGCTGGGCTCCCGCCGCTATCAACGAAAAGCTCACTCCCACCCTCTATATGATGAAAAACGAGGGCTTTGTTTTCAATAATTACTATTGCTCTCTTTGGGGCGGAAGCACCGCAACGGGCGAATATGCCAATATTACGGGTAATTTCTATTATGATGCCAAGTGCTTGAAAATGAGCGCGAATACCTACCAGCCTTATGCTCTTGGTAATTCGCTCGGTAAGCTTGGCTACGAATGCCACGCTTTCCATAATCATTCCTACGAGTATTACAGCCGCGACAAGTCGCACCCGAATTTTGGTTACGATTGGCACGCTGTTGGAAATTGGGATGTCAAATTCACATCCGCTTGGCCTAAATCAGACAAGGAACTTGCGCTGAACTCGCTTTCCTACCTCAGCCTCGAGGAACCATTCCACCTCTATTATATGACGGTTTCGGGGCACGCTTATCAGACTTTTGAGGGCAACCGCCAGGCGGGAAAACACCGCGCCTACGTAACGGAAGTGCTTGGAAACGATTATAAGAATCAGCTTTCTCTTTCCTTTATTGCTTGTCAGTACGAGGTTGAACTGATGGTCAAGGAGCTTTATGACGAATGTGAGCGCCTCGGCATACTCGAGGACACTGTTTTCGTTCTCGCTCCCGACCATTTCCCCTACGGACTCAGCCAGGATGACGCGGCAAACAAGGCTGCTCTTTCTGAAATGTACGGCCTGCCTGAAGATGATATTTACAATAATTTCGATCTTTATAAGGCGCCTCTCATCATCTGGTCGGGCTCCATGAAGGAACCCGTGAAGGTCGATAAGGTCTGCTCCGCGATCGATATTCTTCCCACTATTCTCAATCTCTTCGGAGTAGAGTATGATTCCAGAATCATCATGGGCCAGGATATTCTCGACTTCAACGCCGAGGGAATCGTGACGCTCAATACCCTCAAATCGAGCTATCACTTCATCACCGATTACGGAGAGTTTAATTTCAAGACAAAGAAGTTCACGGTAGCGGAGGGATACAACGTAGACTCCGCCGCACTTGAGGCGTATGTTTCGCAGAAGCGAGATTATCTCTACTATATGAGAACCTACGGACCCTATATCCTCGATAACGATTATTACAGAATTCTGTTTCCTAACGGATAACCCCCAACCGCCGCGTCCTCGGATGCGGCGGTTTTATATTATTAAAATTAAATTAATACTTTTATTTATAATATATATTGACATAAGCGGCAAATAAATGGTATAATAAACTATAATGGATAATTATGCTTTGAGGTTGATTATGAATAAAAGAATTTTGACATATATCGCGCTGTGTTTCTGTTTTTTGATGATCTTCTCCTCCTGCACGGGGGAGAGCGTGACCGTTGAGGCGGGCATCACCGATGCTGCGGCAATATCGGGAGTTGAGGGCTCGGAGTTTGCCGAGGGCTTTGATGTTGCCACTCTTAAAACCGTCGGTAAGCACAGCGTCTCTGTTATAGTTGACGGCAAGACGAAGAAATACTCCGTTGAAGTTGTTGACACGACCGCGCCGGTGATCGAGGTCGGTAGTATCCGCGTCTATATCGGCGACGGTATTGCTTGGAAAAAGCAAGCGAAAGTTACCGATAACTCGGACGGAAAAATTGATATTAAAGTTGATTCCTCATCTGTAAACACAGGCGTTGCGGGTTCTTATACTGTGACCTACACCGTTACCGATGAATCGGGCAATTCCGCGGTCAAGACCGCAGACGTTGTCGTTGCCACAAGGGAAGTCACCGAGGATATGCTCTATGCCGAGATCGACAAGGTCATCGCGCAGAATATCCCCGATCATTTGTCTGTTGCAGATAAGATCCGTAATGTTTATTCGTATATAATAAACAATATCAAATATGCGCCAACTCCGGAGACCGGTGATCACATTTATGCCGCGTATATGGCACTCTTTTCGTCGGGCACAGGCGACTGTTTCAGCTTTTTTGCCGCATCCAAGGCGTTCTTTGAGCGTCTTGGGATCGAAAATATCGATATGAAGCGTTCTGCGGACGGTGCTCCCGGTAAGCATTTCTGGAATCTGGTCAATGTCGGAACGAAGGATGCTCCTCTTTGGTATCACTACGATGCAACGCCTACAGCATTCTCAAATGGTCAGATCTCTGTTCTCGGATGTCTACTTACCGATGCTCAGATCGAAGCTTTCGATGCAATGTATATTCAGGGCTACCGCAAGTATGATAAAACGGGTATCCCCGCAAGCGCGACCGAGACTATCACCTTCATTCCCGCATTAGAATCCGACATCCCGAATTAAGAGGTTAAAAATGAGAACAAATATACTTCAGTATCTTGAAGAGACCGCCGCGAGAGTGCCCGAAAAGCTCTCTTTCTCGGACGGCAAGGACGGCGTGAGCTTTGCCGAGCTTTATGGCGGAGCGCGCTCGATCGGATCTTTCCTTGCAGAAAAAAGCTGCCGCCGCCGTGCGGTTGCCGTGCTTATGGACAAGCATCCGCACGCGATCGTCACCTTTATGGGCATCATCTACTCGGGCGCATACTACGTCGCTCTCGACGCGCAGATGCCCTCGCTTCGTATGCAGATGATCATCGACACCATCGACCCTGCATACGTCATCACAGACGAAAAGCACAGAAAGACCGCCGATGCGCTCGGCAGAGAAGTGCTGATATACAATGACATCGTAAATCATCCCGAAAACAGCGGTCTGCTCGGCGAGATCCGTTCGCATCAGATCGACGCCGACCCGATCTACGTCGTGTTCACATCCGGTTCGACAGGAGTGCCGAAGGGCGTTGCGGCTTGTCACCGTTCCGTGATCGACTACACCGAGTCGCTTTGCGAGGCGATCGGATTTGATGAAAATACCGTTTTCGGCAATCAGACACCGCTTTATTTCGACGCGCCTCTCAAGGAGATAATGCCCACGCTCAAGTTCGGCGCGACGGCGTATCTCATCCCGAAACAGCTCTTCATGTTCCCCGTCAAGCTTTGCGAATATCTCAATGAGCACGGCATCAACACTATTTGTTGGGTAGTTTCCGCGCTGACGATGATCTCCTCGCTCGGCGTGCTTGAAAAGACTCCGCCCAAGAATCTGACCACCGTTTGCTTCGGCAGCGAGGTCTTCCCGAAGAAGCAATATGACCTTTGGCGCGCGGCTCTGCCAGATGCGAGATTTTTCAATCTCTACGGCCCCACCGAGGCTACGGGAATGTCCTGCTATTGGCCCGCGACTCGCACCCTTGGCGAAAACGAGCCGATCCCCGTCGGCAAGCCCTTCAAGAATACCGACATCTTCCTCATTACCGATGACGGCAAGGAAGCGCCTCAGGGCGAGGTCGGCGAGATCTATATCCGCGGCACTTGCGTGACTCTCGGCTATATCTCGAACCCCGAAAAGACTGCAGAGGCTTTCGTTCAGAATCCCCTCAACGATAAATACCCCGAGCTTGTTTACCGCACGGGCGACCTTGGACGCTTCAATTCCTACGGCGAGCTTGAATTCGTCAGCCGCAAGGATTCGCAGATCAAGCACATGGGTCACCGCATCGAGCTTGGCGAGATTGAAGCCGCCGCATCCACCTGCGATGGCGTGCGCCAGGTCTGCGTCGTCTATCCCGCGGAAAAGAAGAAGATCGTCCTCTACTACGTCGGCGAAGCGACTTCGGCAGAGCTCACTGCCTATCTCATAAAGCTCGTGCCGAGATATATGATCCCCGGCGAATACAGAAAACTCGAAGTTATGCCGCTCACGGCAAACTGCAAGATCAACCGCAAATACCTCCTCGACGAGGCGAATAAATAAAACATTCAGGAGAAAAATTATGGAAAAGCTTATTGAAATTCTTGAAAATCTTCACGAGGGCATCGACTACGAGACCTGCGATACTCTTATCGACGACGGCATTCTCGACTCCCTCGACATCGTGACTCTCATCACCGACATCAACGACGCTTTTGACGTTGCAATCCCGCCCGAGGAGATCCTTCCCGAAAACTTCAACTCCGCAAAGGCTCTCTGGGAGCTCATCGAAAGACTTGACAATATCTGATGAACTTTGCATCCTTTGGGTTTTTGGCGTTCCTCGCCATACTCACTCTCGTTTATTTCCTTGTGCCGAAAAAGGTGCAATGGATAGTTCTGCTCGTCGGAAGCGTGGTCTTCTACGCTTTCGCGGGATTCGTCGGCTTCTTCTTCCTCCTTTTTGCCATCGTCATTTCGTTTGTGACGGTGCAGATCCTCGGAAAAAGACAGGCTGCGCTGAAGAAATATCTTGAAGATACCAAAGAGACGCTCACAAAGGACGAGCGCAAGGCATACCGCGCGAAGCACAAGAACGGCAGTCTGCTCGTTGTCTGCATCGGCATTCTTTTGCTGACTGCGTCGCTCGTTTACGTCAAGTATCTTTCCGGATTTATAAATTCCTCGCTTTCCTTCGGAAGCGGCGCGATCTCATTCGGAAGCCTCGCAATCGAGGTAATGGGAATATCCTATTATACCTTCATCTCGATCGGCTATATGATCGACGTTTACCGCGAAAAGGCGGCGGTTGAGCGCAATTTCTTCCGCCACGCGCTTTTCGTTTCATTCTTCCCCCAGCTTGCAATGGGACCCATCAGCCGCTATGCCGACACGGGCGAGCAGCTTAAAGCTACTCACAGCTTCGATGCAAAGGAATCCTGGTGCGGACTGCTCCGCATTCTTTGGGGCTTCTTCAAGAAACTCGTCGTTGCCGATGCCATCGCGCCCACAATCGGTTACATCGTGTCCGAAAAGCTCGGCGGGATCTATTTCATCCTGCTCTGTCTTTTCTATTCGATCAGAATCTATGGCGACTTTACGGGCGGAATCGACATTGTCCTCGGCTCGGCACAGATACTCGGCATCAAGCTTCCCGAAAACTTCAACCGCCCCTTCTCGTCAAAATCCACGGCTGAATATTGGAACCGTTGGCACATGACGATGGGAAATTGGTTCACCAACTACATTTTTTACCCGCTTTCGCTGACAAAGTCGATGCAGAAGCTCTCCAAATGGGGACGCGCGAAGCTCGGCGTCGGCATTGGAAAAAGACTGCCTGTCTATACCGCGACCATCATCACGTGGCTCGCCACGGGTCTTTGGCACGGATTTGCTTGGAATTTCGTCGTCTGGGGTCTTCTCAACGGCGTTGTCATCCTCATTTCGCAGGAGCTCAACCCTCTTTATGAAAAATTCCGCGCAAGATTCCCGAAGCTTTGGCATTCCGCGCCCTATCAGTCCTTTATGGCAGTGCGCACATTCCTTCTGATGTCGCTTATCCGCGTTTTCGACTGCTACTGCGACGTCCCGCTGACCTTCGACCGCTTTTTCAGCACCTTCTACACCTTCAATATCGGCGAGATATTCAATGGCGGGCTGCTCGAGCTCAACGTCAGCCTGACACAATATATCGTGATCGCCGTCGGTATCGTCGTTATGATGATTGTCAGCCGACTTTCGATCAAGAAGCCGCTCCGTGAAACGCTTTGGGAAAAGCCCGTGCTCGGAAACGCGATCATGGCTCTGCTTTGCATTGCTATCCTCGTTTTCGGTTCTTACGGACTTGGATTTGACGCCTCTGCCTTTATCTACGGCGGTACGTTCAATTAAGGAGGCGGCGAAATGAAGAAGAGAATTATCAGAATAATTTCGTTTGCGCTCGCACTCGTTGCGGTTATCGGCGCAACCCTTTACCTCGGCGCAGTCCTTCAGGATGCCCGACTTGACAACCGCGAGGGACATCTGCTTTGCGGTTACTATGACACCACCGACCCGCACGACGTCATTTTCATCGGTGACTGTGAGGTCTATGAGGGATTCGTGCCCGCAACGCTCTTTGAAGAGTACGGAATCACCTCCTTCGTCCGCGGATCGTCACAGCAGACGGTTTGGCAGTCATATCACATCCTCGAGGAAACTCTCGAGAGAGAAACGCCCAAGGCGGTCGTTTTCAACGTCCTTGCGCTTCACTACGGCAAGACCCCGAGCGAGTCGATCAGCCGAATGTCGCTTGAGGATATGGAGTGGTCGAAGCAGAAGATCGATGCTATCCGCGCGTCAATGACGGAGGAAGAATCCTTCCTTTCCTACTTCTTACCCATCCTGCGTTACCACAGCCGTTGGAGCGAGCTTGACTCGGATGACTTCAAGCACGCCTTTGATAAGCATGCAGACATCACGCATCAGGGCTATCTGATGCAGACCCACAGCGACCCCGTTGATACCTCGGATACCCGTCAGCCCGAAGCCATGCTTGAAGCACTTCCCGAGCGTGCGATCGAGTATCTTGACAAGATGACCGCGCTTTGCAAGGAAAAGGGCGTCGAGCTGATCCTCGTCAAGGCACCCACAAACTCGATCAGATACTATTGGTATCCCGAATGGGATGCGCAGATGGTCGCTTATGCCGAGAAAAACGGACTTGCTTATTATTCAATGATCGGCAAGGACGAGGAGATCGGGCTTGATTGGTCGAAGGACACCTATGACAAGGGCTTGCACCTCAACGTCTACGGCGCGGAGAAGGTCACCTCCTATTTCGGCAAGATCCTTGCGGAAGATCACGGACTGACCGATCACAGAGGCGACAGCGCAATTTCCGCGATCTGGGAAGAACGCATCAATTCTTATTATAATGAAAGAGGAGAAAAATAATGAAAAGATTTATCTCTTTTGCACTTGCCTGCCTGCTTCTCGTCTGCTTTGTCGGATGCGATGGCGGCGAGGAGGCGAAGAATTACGTTTTCTCGTCGAACGGCGTTGAGATCAAGGTCGGCGGCGATGCAAACGCAACCGTCGAGGCACTCGGCGAGGCTCAGAATGTTGTTGAAACTCCCTCCTGCGGAGGCGGCGCAGAGCCCGACCGCGAGTATACCTACGCGGGATTCAAGTTCAACACCGTCAATGAAAACGGCAAGAACGTGATCGTCAAGCTCGTTCTCACGGATGATAGCGTATCGACCCCCGAGGGCATTTCGATCGGCTCCTCGCGCGACGAAGTAATTGCCGCATACGGCGAGAATTTCACCGAAAATGCAACCGGCACTCTCATCTACACCGATGGTGCTACAAAGCTGATGATCGGTATCACCGACGGCTCGGTAAGCGCGATTCATTACGTTGAAGAATAAACAAACAGCTCAAACGCGGAGGCGTTTGAGCTGAATTTTATCTGTTGAGGTAAGAATTCATAATTGGCGATAAAGAAAACTCAAGAGCGCCACTCGGGCATTCGCTGACGCAGCGCAAGCAGCGGATGCATTTATTGCTCGGAATGCCATTGTTTATTGCTTTCATGGGGCATCTCTCGGTGCATTTCCCGCATGAAGTGCAGGTATCGAGCCTCTTGATTCTCACTCCGACTCGGCTGCGCCAAGCGGGGAAAAAGTCGGCAAATGGATTTTTGAGCAGCCTAATTACTTTATGGCGAACACAGAGTGTTATGTTTTTGACGGTTTCTGACAAAGCACTTTTATCAAAATACGTACTATCGGATAGATAACTGTGCTCCGTTTTGACGTATGCGCAAGCTGTGAGAGTGGAGTTTATGAGTTTTGATGCTTCAAAAATTACGTTTCCCCGTGATATCCCGCCGTAAGTTGCGATCAATGCTGTCTTGGGTGTACTGATGTTTTTGAGAAACGGAATGATCGGCGCGGGAATATTTTGGCAATAAACGGGGAAGACGATCACGGTGGTTTCAATATTCTCTGAAGGCGGGGGAGTTAAATCCGTGATCTCGATATGTTCCGTATCAAGCTTTCGAGCGAGATATTCCGCTACCGCGCGGCTGTGACCGCTTCCGGAAAAGTAATAGACAGCGGTCATTCTTCATCCTCCAAAAACTTGAGCATTACGGCGCATTCGCGGGGCTCGTCGAGCGAAAAGCCAAGATGCAATTCGGCTTCCTTCAGTATCTCCTCGCGCGAACGGTATTGATTCCGACTTGCAAGAGCCATTTCTATCGCGCTGAAGGGGATCATTTTACTGCGGCAATTATAAAATCGCACGAATTGCGAGTGATCTTTGCATTTTTCGATCTTGCAGCTTGTGTGAAGGGCCTTGCTACATTCATCCGGGGAGATCCAACCGCATTCTTCCGTGAGAATAGCTTTCGTTTTGTTCCAATCATATTTTCCGCCGCAGATCTTATCAAAGTCAAGTGCAACAAAGGCGGGGATATTGCCGCTTCGTGAGGATACACGTATTGACTTTTTTAAGGGCGGCAGGAGAGATGGGGTCTCGTGAATTGCCGTTACGACGTTTGAAACAAGCGGATTTGAATACCCGCTGAGCTTCTTGAGCGGATTATCTCCGTAAGCGAGCTGTTTCATCGTCAAAAGAGCTTGGAACTGACCTTTCTTTAAAGGAGGTCGGAGAGTAAGAATTCTTCCGATATTAATAAGTATTCCGAGCAATCGGTTATCGGAGAAGGAATAAGCCAATTTCGGTGCCATTCGGTTATAGTAAAGACCGAGTGCCTGAACAGGCTCGTTTCCCGCGATAAAGAAGGGGACTTTCTCTGCCACAAGATCGGGGTAAAAGAGCAGATACGCAAGTGAGGGGCAGGCACAGGTGTTGTCGCTCAATTCATAGAGCTTTTTGTAGATCCTTCGCAGATCGTCTTTTGCAAGCGAACGCGAAATAAACTCGACATTTGAAAAATGCTTTTGTGCGTTTTCGATGCTTGCGCGAGCCGAGTCGGACATAAAAGGGATCTCCCAGGTCATAGCAAGCACGCGCAGTTTCTTGATCTTTGCAAGATGATAGAGCAAGAAGGTAGAATCCTTGCCGCCGGTATAAAATAGAGCTACGTCGAAGCGTGATTTTTTTGATCTCGGAATCTCGTCAAGTATAGGGACAAGACTCTTCAGATTTTCAGTTTCCTTTGCGGTCTGGCACATCGGGCAGCGTCCGTCGTGGTCAAATTCCAAGCCGGGGATCATATAGTCGTTTGCGGCGCATTCGGTGCAGAATCGCGCATCCGAGAGGCTTTTCGGTGTTGGTCTAAATTCTTCCTTTATAACGACCTGTGATCCAACCAATTTTCCGAGCGTAATAATATCGTTCCGTGCCAATTTGCGCGGCAGGGAGCGGATAATATCAAGTTGCTTTTTGGTTAGACGGACTTTGTTTTTAAAGAGGTTATCGCAGTTTCGAAGTCCGTAGTAATATAGTGCTCTGCCTTCGATTACCCATCGGTTTTGCAATACGTATTCATCCATATCACGCCCTCCTTTTTTATAAAGTATACCATATCCCCGTCTTTTTGTCAACAGTTGATTTTTCGCACGTTTTATGCTATAATTAATATACCAAACAACGAGGTTTAACGTGATGAAAAGATTCATATTATGTTTAATTGCAATATTGCTGATTACAGGATGCGCGCCGCAGGTTCCCGAGGAAACGACGGTTGCTGACGTGACTCAGCCTTTACCGCCTGCTATGATCGAGATTGACGGCTCTTACACCATCATTTTCACAAGCGGTGACGCAAGCTATGAAACGGCGTATGCGTTTTCAAGGCTTTATGCCAAGGCGACGGGTATTACGCTCAAAATGAAGAAGGACACGATGACCGAGCCCACGGATAAGGAGATCGTCATCGGTAAAACGAACAGGGAAGAGTTCTATGCCATCGACCACGATTCGCTTGTGGCGGATGCATTCGTGTTGGCTCTTTCGGGCAAAAGGCTGTTTATCTCGGCATCGAGTACCGCAGGCTACGATGCGGCTTTTGCGGAATTTTTCCGTCAGACTATTGGAATCGAGGATATTGAAATGTTGACAAAAACCGACAAAAAGATTGAGCTCCCCGAAAACTTTGAGATGATCGCCGAGCCTTCGGTAAAGCTTGAGGAAAACAAAACCGCTTCGGGCATTCCTTATTCAGTCACCGGCGGTGAGCTCGGAGCTAATAATTATTATAAATTCTCGGAATCCATCACCTATTTCTTCAAACAAAACATTGGAGAGGGGTTCAATACCTATTCGATCGCTTACTCGACCGATGCTTATCTCAAAGGCGAGATAACCTATCTTTCGGGCTGCGAGGCGTGGACGGAGGAATTTTTCCTTGAACCGGGCGAGAGCGTGAAATTCACCTCGCTCATTGATCCCGCGTTGAAGGGCGGAAAGTACGATTCTGTTGATTCGCTGAAATTCACTCTGCTCAAGGGCGAGAGCGCGAGCTTTTTGCTTGAGGATATTTCGGTTTCGACGCGTGAAATGCCCACCGAGGACGTTGCCTATATCTCGGACGGCAAGTACAAGCTCGGCGTCAAGCTGACCTGGGGCGGCGGTGTTTCGTATCTCGAAGACCTCACCGACGGCGACGATTCGATCTCCAATCTGCTCAACGACCACGACACGGGCAGACTCATCCAGCAATCCTATTACGGCACCGATTCCGCTCCCTACAAGCCCGCGAAATACGGCGAGAATACGTGGTGCTACAACCCCGTTCAGGGCGGTGACCAGCACGGTAACCGCTCAAAACTCGTTGATTTTAAGATCGCGGAGGACGGAAAGAGTATTTGGGTCAAGTGCCGTCCCCTCGACTGGGCGCAGAAAAAGTCCTACACGCCGTCTTATATGGAGAACACCTACACCCTTTCGGGCGGTCATATCGCGGTCGAGAACCGATTTATCGACTTCTCAGGCTACACTCACAGGGATGCTCACCAGGAACTCCCCGCGTTCTATACGATCAGCTACCTTTCCGACTTCGTTTTCTATAACGGAAGCAAGCCATGGCAGGGGGACGATCTGACGGTGAAGAAGGATCTTAAATTCTGGGCGGGCAATTCGGACGCCTATTTCAACGTCACCTCAAAAGAAAACTGGTGCGCTTGGGTCGCGCCGACGGGCTACGGAGTTGGAGTTTATACACCTATTGCTGAAATACTCCTTGCGGGCAGACACCAGTATAACGGATCCAAGGACGCTCATAACAACGCCACAAACTACGTCGCTCCGCTGATCACATATAAGCTTCAAGCCTTCAAGCCTTTCGAGTATTCCTACTATATCACAACGGGAAGCATTGAAGATATACGCGCCGCTTTTGATGCGGTCAAATAAAGATAACGGACTGTCGCCGACAGTCCGTTATCTTTATTTGAATTTTACATTCAAAAACTTTATATAAGCGTTCCAATCCTCGCGGGAGAGGTAGTGGAGATTGTCGCGCAGGTGGTAGCCGACGTTGCCATCGGTAAAGAGGTCGCCGGGGATGGGCATTCTGTCTGGACAGATAAGCCCGCGCTCGCCAAGCAGCTCCCACGCTGACGAGGCGTGGAGCGTTGTGAGAAATTCGGCGCGATAGTCGGCAAAGACATCCTTCAGTGCCGAACCGACGCAGAGCAAGCGCGGCGCGACAAGAGCCAGCAGAAAACTCTGATCGTATGGCTTTGAGTCCTCGCGGTCGATAAAGGTCTTGAAATTTTCGCAGAACCAATCGTCGCTGCCCGCCTCGATGAAATCGGTGATAAATTCGCCGCATCCTCCTTTTGACGAGCCCGCGCCGCCGTAGCCCGAATCGTTCGATATGACGGCGGCAAACCGCTCATCCTGCGCGCCGCACCAGAGCGCGGTCTTGCCAAGCCTCGAGTGACCGATCACGGCAACGCGCGAGACGTCAACGTCCGAGCGATACTCGGTCATATAGTCAAGCACTCGGCTCGCGCCGTATGCCCACATACCGATCTTTCCCCATTCCTCGGAGGATCGGTCTTTTGTCGTGCCGAAATGACGGGCGATACCGTCCGAGAAATCTCCGAAATGCGCGTCATTGACCATATCGGTGTAAACAACGACGGCGAGAGCGTAGCCGGCATCGGTGATCTCCTCAACGGGGATGTAGCGGTCGGGCACGGGTCGGAATGCGAGGAGGAGAAAAACAGGCGGTTTTTTGATGTTTTTTGGAATGAATAATTCAACGGGATAGCTCGTCACCCCGTGCTCTGTCTCAAATGAGATCCTGACCTTTTCATCTCGCACCTTGCCGGCACACATTTTTTCGTTGATCTCGAGCGTTTCGCCCCATACCTTTACGGGGCATTTGGGCGTGTGACCGTATGAGTATTTTTCAAGCAGAGCGAGCATTTCCTCTCGTCTCTCGCGCCAATTTTCGCGCGTAACCTCTCGCCCGTCCGCCATTTTGAGAACGGGGAGGTAGTCTCTTTCGGTAAGTTTTTCTTTTAGCGTTGTCATTTCAAATCAATTGTCGCTCCGTTCTCTGTGTAGTCAATGCGGTCGCCGGTGCAGTTCAGGCTGTCGATGTAATCAAGGTAAGCCTTTGCGCTTTCAAACTGAGGCTCGAATTCCGCGACGATCTTCTTTGCGCGTTCCGCACCGTTTTCGAGGAGGAGCGAGAGCATTGAAAGCTGGAGCTTTGCGCTGCCGAGGCAGGCGGCTTCGGGGTCTTCGATGTAATAATTGTTTCCGTGCGAGGTGCCTTTAGCACCGCCCGCGTAGGGGTGGATGACGGGCATAATGCAGGAAAGGTCGCCCATATCGGTGCTGCCCGAGCCAAAGCCATGACCTTCGGTCATCTCGTATTCGGGAATCGCCTTTGCCGCCGCTTCAAGAGTCAGCGCGATCATATTTTTATCGTTGTTAAGGGGCGCGTAGCCGGGGATATCGGTGATGTCGATATTCGTGCCGAGTGAGAGGGCTCCGCCGATGAGCGCGCGGTTGACCTTCTTGTTTGCGTTTACGATAGCTTCAAACGTCTTGCCGCGGACGTAGCTTTCAAGCGTTGCTGTTTCGGGGATGGCGTTGACCATCGCGCCGCCACTTGTGATTATCGGATGCACGCGGATGACGTCGGATTCCTTGAAGGTCTCGCGAATCGCATTGATCGCGTTGAGACCGCAGTTTGCGGCGTAAAGCGCGTTGCGGCCTGCCCAGGGCGATCCGCCCGCGTGAGCCGCCTTGCCCTTATACGTGATCTTCTTTGCCATACAGCCGACCGATCCGAGCGAGGTGTGGAAGCTGCCCGAGGTGTGGATCATAAATGCGATATCAACGCCGTCAAAAAGACCGCGCGAGAGAAATTCGCTCTTGCCGCCCATATATTTGATCACGCCCTTATCACGCAGATCGGAGCGGTATTCGATCTCAAGAAGCTCCTCGGCGGGGACGGCGCAGAGGCGTATTCTGCCCGAAAGAGAGTCAAGCGCGCCCTCTTCCTTGAGTGCGGCGGCAATGCCGACGAGTGCGGCGCATTGCGCGTTGTGACCGCAGGAGTGAACTGCTCCCGTCTCCTTGTCGCATTCGGGATGCTGGGGGCAGATTATCGAGTCAAGCTCGGCGAGAACAAGAACCTCGGGGCCGGGTCTGCCCGTGTCGAGGACGGTGACAAAGCCCGTGATGCCCTCGGCGGGTGTCAGCTCGTAGCCGAGGTCGGTGAAGATCTTCTTCATATAGGCATCGGTTTTGAATTCCTTGTATCCCGTTTCGGGATTCTGCCAGATATATCTTTCGGATGCGAGTATCAGCTCGCGGTGTTTTTCAACTGCGGAATTAAAATCGAACATATTATTATACCTCGCTTTTATTTATGTTATTATGATACCATAAATGATGGTATTTGTCAATCATTTTTTGTATTGGTAAGCATTTGGTTTATTAGGAGTGATTGTTGTTTAAAAGGAGCGCCGTCTGCGGACGGCGGGGTGACAGAGCGCAATACTTCCCTACATTCGGGAAGTATTGACTCTGTCCAAAACGGAGAAGCAGAGCTTCACCGTTTTGAAGCACGGTGGCGAAGGCTGAAGCCTTCGCATTAGTCCGAGGCTCTGCCTCGTGCTCTGCGAACTTTTGAAAAAGTTCGATCAAAACTTCAACCTTTTGGCCGTGAGATTTTGTAAAAAGGCTGATTCTCTCGAACCAGCCTTTGCTTTATTTCTGTCCTGCTGAGAGGAACGCCTTTGTTTTTTCGCTCTTGGGATTGCCGAAGACTTCCTCGGGTGTGCCTTCTTCCTCGATGACGCCGTCCGAGATGAAGATGACGCGGTCGGAGACGTGGCGCGCGAATTCCATTTCATGTGTGACGATGATCATCGTGCGCTCCGAGTCCTTGAGGGAACGGATAACTCGCAGAACCTCGCCCGTCAGCTCGGGGTCGAGGGACGAAGTCGGTTCATCGAAGCAGAGAATATCGGGCGAGAGCATCAGTGCGCGCGCGATGGCTACTCTTTGCTGTTGACCGCCCGAAAGCCGGCAGGGGTATTCGTGTGCCTTTTCGGTGAGTCCGACGGTGGCAAGCAGGCTTTTGGCTTTTGCTTCGATCTCTTCATTGCTTTCTCCAGTACCCATTCTCTTTGCGCGGAGTTTGGGCGCGAGCATCAGGTTTTCAATGACGCTGTATTGCGGGAAAAGGTTGAATTGCTGGAATACAAGCCCGAAGGAAAGCTGTGCTTCGGGGGCGATGGTGGGCTTTTCGCCCTCCTGTGCCGCGAAAACGGTCTTGCCGCCGACTGTGATCAAGCCGCTGTTTGCAATCTCAAGGAAGTTGAGGCAGCGCAAAAGCGTGGTCTTGCCGCCGCCCGACGAGCCGATTATCGAAAGGACCTCGCCCTTTTTCAGCGAAAGGCTGATGCCCTTGAGAACCTCGTTATCTCCAAAACGCTTGCGGAGATCTTTAACTTCAAGAATATTCATTTTCCGATCTCCTTAATTAAAGTAATCAAGCTTCTTCTCAAGCTTGCCGAAGAGGAAGGTGAGAAGTGCGGTGAATACGAGATAGTAAACTGCAGTGTAGAAGAGGGGCCAGAGAAGTCCCGCGTTCTTGATGTATCTCTGTGCGAAGTAAATGAGCTCGTAGTAGGTTACAACACGCGCAAGCGAAGTGTCCTTGACGAGGGTGATGATCTCGTTCGACATTGGCGGGATGATGCGCTTGACGACCTGCAAGAGCACGACCTTGAAGAAGGTCTCGCGCTTGGTCATACCGAGAACCTGACCCGCCTCGTACTGTCCTTTCGAGATCGACTCGATTCCGCCGCGGTAGATTTCGGAAAAATAGCAGGCGTAATTGATCGAGAAGGTTATGTAGACCGCCGCTGTGGAGGTTAAAAGCACCTGACCGAAGATCAGTCCGGGGCCATAGTAGACCGTGATAAGCTGGAGCATAAGCGGTGTTCCGCGGATCACCCAGACAAAACCGCGCGTCAAGGCGGAAAGCGGTTTGAACTTTGACATCGATCCAAAGGCGATGATGAGTCCGAGCGGGAGGGAGAATGCGAGGGTGACGAAGAATATCTTCAGCGTTTCTCCGAATCCGACCAGAAGGTCTAAAGTTATATTTACAAACTGTTCCATATCCTTAAAGATTGCCCGGGTAGCCCCCGGGCAATTTTTCTTTCTTAATTATTTATAAGAGCCTTTGCGAGAGTAAGGTCAACGATTGCGGCATCGGAAGCGCCGGAGAGAACTTCGAGAAGCGCGTCGCTCTGTGCTGTTACGCTCTTGAGACCGCTCTTGAGCGCGTCAACCGAGAGGATGACAGATTCGCCTGCGGAACCGCCCTCGGCAGCGATGCTTGCGCCCTGGAGGTCTGCGAGAGTCTTGTACTTTTCAGCGTCAGCCTTCTTGATAACGGCCACCTGGGTGTTATACATATAGGGAGCCGTGCAGTCAGCCGCAGCTTCGATGGCGTCGGTGATAGTCATGCCGTTCCATACGCAGTCGATGTCCTTGGATTCAAGCGCCATAAGCTTGTAGTTCCATTCGATCTCCTTGAATTCCGCGGTAACGCCAAGCTTTGCACATACTGCGCGAGCGTAATCCGCGTCAAAACCGATCCATTCGCCGTTTTCGTCCTTGTAGTCCATGGGTTTGTAATCGGTGATACCGATAACGAGCTTGCCGTTTGCCTTGACGTAATCATAGTCGCCGCTTCCGGTGCAAGGATCAGCCTTGGGGGTATAGTCGCCTTTGCCGACAGCGCCAACTTCGTACTTTGCCGAAAGATCGGCGAGAGTGCCGTCGTTGATGAGCTCAAGGGTGATGTCCTCGACCATTCTTGTCAGGTCGGAGCCCGAACGGAATGCAATTCCGAAATATTCGCGCTCAAGACCGAGGTCGAGTATCATAAGATCGTCGTAGCTGCTGCCTCCGGAGCAGGAAACAAACGAGGTGCAAAGCAGTGTGAGAGCCATGAGTATAGCGATAAGTTTTTTCATAATTAAATTCCTTCTTTCTTGACTTTTGCGATTTATCACTTTACCTTGTTAAAGTGATAAAATTATACCATCTTTTTGCGCATTTGTCAACCCCTTTTTGCAAAAAAGAAGAAAAATAATAAAAAAGAATGGTTTGGATCACATTTTGTGATCCAAACCAAGATATCAACAGCAATCCCAGTTATACATAACGTCGGAAAAGTCGCGCGCGCGGAGCTTTTCGCGGGGGATAAAGAATTGGCATCCGCCCTCGTCGCCAAACATTATGAGAGTCTCTTCGTTGCCGGAAGCATCGGGCATCGTATGGCTGACGATCTGGAGAAGAAGGGTATCGTATTTGCGAAGCCCTTCGGTCACGTCGCGCGGGTCATCCTGCTCGAAGCAGGGATAACCGCCGATGCGGTGACCGCCGTAGCTGTTTTCTTCATATATGAGATCGAATTCCGCATCCTCGAGGTCATCCGAACCGTTTTCAAGGCCTGCTTTTTTCAGCGCGGCATCGACAACGGCATCGAATCGGTAGTCACTTGAAAGCATACTGCCCATCGCGGGAGAAAGACGAACGGGGAATGCGTGTCTTACGGGGAAATGATCGGGGAGCTCGGGATCGTCACGGAGCGAGGAGTCGAATTTGTCTTCGTCCTTGTCATAAAGAACGCGGAAATCCTTTTGCACTGCGGGTTCATCTATGTCAAGTCCGTAATAATCGTTGCCCGAGATATAGAACCGCAGAACTCCGCGGTCGGGAAAATCGGGTACGCCGCGAACCTCGGAGCACCAAACTGCGGCAAGCAGGAACATTCGGTTGCCCTCGCTGTCAAGCGGAACATCTTTTTCAACGGGAGCGCCGCCGAGGCGGGTCTTGTTTCCGTCATTCGGCGCGGGAAGACGCACCTCGACCATCGGTGCGGATGTATCGCGCTTGATAAATCCGATGGCACGGACCACCTCGTCGCGCACCTCAACCTCTTCTCCGAAGGGATTGATGCCCTTCGAGATGCTGTCAAGGACGTGCATAATGTTTTCTGCTTTTGCACCGTTAGCCACGGCGTGCTCGAAATGCTTTTTGCTTTCATCGGTCTTGCCGAGAGCAAAATACGCAACCGTCAGTGCGGTATCCGCCTGATAGAGATTGTCTTTGAGCTCAAGAGCCTTCTGTGCGGGTTCAATGACCTTTGCCCATTTGCAATCCGAAAGATAGGCTTGGGCGAGGTTATTGTATGCAAAAGCGTTGTTGGAGTCGTATTTTACCGCGTTCTCGTAGCACTCCATTGCTTTGTCATTGTGACCAAGCTTTTTATGGAGTATACCGAGATTCGACCAAGCCTGAGAATGCTTTTCATTGTATTTGAGAAGCGTTTCGTATTCCGAGATCGCAGCCTCGGGGCTGCCGCTGTCGGTGTAGCAGAGAGCCTTGAAAAGCAGAACGGCGGAATGGTCATCGGCAGTATTGCAGACCTTTTCAAGAGCTTCAAGAGTCTTTATGGCAGCAGGGTAATTGTTATCGTTGTAAAGCGCGAGTGCAGAGAGGAGCTTGGATTTATACTTTTTCGTATCGGGACGTGAAAATGCGCTGCCGATCTCCTTGGCGTATGCTTTTTCGTATATTCTGTTCGAGCGTGATGAGCCCGTTCTTGTAATCAATTTAACGAGAGACAGCACTAGACCCGCAAGGATTATGGCGGGGCGCATCAAAAGATCCGTGCTGACTTTCCAATCGTTTTTGGCAATGTCAGCAATAAGCAGACCTACAACAGCCGCGATCGCAACTGAAATTATGAGAATACCTATCCACAAAGGCAAGCCTTTTCTTTTCATTTGATTTCTCCTGTTCTTATTGGTGATTATATTATACAATAAAAGCCCCTTTTTGTCAATGAATAAATTTCCCGCCCTCGGCATGCCGAGGGCGGGAATGGGGATCAATGCGTTTGATTATTCGTTATCGGTGCTGCGCTTCTTGGAGAAGAGAGCGCCTGCGGTTGCACAGAATGCAATGATTGCTGCGCCGAACCAGATGATAACTCTGCTTTCACCGCCGGTAGGAGGGTTAGGAGTCTCCGTATCCTCGGGATCATCGGTAGTCTCTTCGGGAACCTTGGTGGTCTCCTCGGGATCGGTGGTCTCCTCAGGAGCTATGGTGGTTTCTTCGGGAACTACGGTGGTCTCTTCGGGAGCAGTTGTGGTTTCTTCAGGAACTACAGTGGTCTCTTCCGGAACTACAGTGGTCTCCTCCGGAACTGTGGTAGTTTCCTCGGGAACTGTCTGGTTGTAGAAAGCAATACCCGTGGCAGCATTGGGAAGATCCACCTTGGTATTTGCCTTGAATTCGGTTCCTTCAAGTGTAACCGTTACTGTTGCGGTGAAGACGTTAGTATCATAAATGATATTCACGTCATTACCTGCAACCTCGGAGATCGTGTAGGTGTAAGTACCTTCACGGTCATAAACGAGAGTTCCGAAGTTGAAGTATCCGTTCTCATTGCTGGTTGCGTTTGCAATAACGTTGTCGCCTTCCTTCAGTACGAAGTTGAAGCCGCCTGCAAGAACGAGGTCGAGATACTTGTGACCGTCGAATGTTACCGTAGCGGGAGTGAGTGCACGGTTGGTGAAGACGATGTTGTCACTCTGGACATCAGCAACAAGCTTACCGCTTCCGTTATCGGTTACAGTTACTGTAATCGGATAAACGGTTGCATCGTAGAGAACGCTTGCATCGTTTCCGGGTACTTCGCTTACGGTGTAGTTATAGGTACCTGCCTTTGTGTACTCGATAGCGGAGAATCTGATCGTTCCGTCAGCCGCATTCTTCACGGTTTCGATGACATTTCCTGCGGAATCCTTGAGTTCGAAGCTGAATTCTGCGTCGGTCATAGAACGACCGCTCAGAATCTTTGTTGCTTCGAATTGTACGTTGGCGGGATCGGGAGTATAGTAGTTCGTGAATCCAATGAATTCGGGGACCGAAGCAATTGCAACAAGTTTTCCGTTGCCGTTGTCGGTTACGGATACATGGATCATAAACGCGGATTCGTCGTAAGTAATTCCGTCAATATTGTTATTAACTTCCTTTACTACATAGTAATGGATACCAGGTGTAGTGTATACGATCTCGGGGAAACTGAAACTACCATTTGCATCGTTAGTTGCCGTATAAAGTACTTGGTCACCAAACATATATCTGAGTTCAAATATAAATTCACCCTGTTTAAGATCACGTCCAACAAGCGATTTCTGACCAAATACTTTGAATGTTGCGTTTGTAGATTCATATTTGTTCTTGAATATAATACTATCGATGGTTGTATCGCGCCAAATGGTGCTTGCGGGATCAAGCAGATACTGTACCTTTACGTCCTTGGAAAGAGTTCCGTTGCCATTATCTGTTACGGTAACTGTAATAGCATAGGATATCTTATCGTATGTTATTCCTCCAAGTTCGTTATTAACCTCGTGGATAGTGTATTTGTAGGTTCCCGCAGCACTGTACTCAATTGCTGCAAAGTGGATCTCTCCGTTTGCGCCGTTTGTTACAGTCTGGATCGCCTTTTTGTTATTGGGATCTGTAATATCCGTAAGAACAAAGCTGAATTCACCAACTCTGAGCTCGCGGCCGGTAAGTTCTTTGGTTGCACTGAGCTGAAGAGTAGTAGAGGTAATATTGTACTTGTTGTTAAATACGATATTATTTACGCTTGCTCCGGTGCTGTCGGTAATCGATTCGGTGCAATTGAGCACGCCGTTATTGTCGGTTACGTTGACTGTGATATTGTATACGTTAGTATCATAACTGATCTCGGGGCGTGTACCGATAGATTCCTCGATCCTATAAGTGTAAACACCTGCTTTTGTGAAGGTGAGTGCGGAGAAAGAGAAATTACCGTTTGCATCGTTTGCAACAGTTTCGATGATTGCGCCGGTCTGGGCATCAACGAGAATGAAGCTGAATTCATTTGCCGCAAGAGGCTTGCCGACAAGATTCTTGATTCCTGCAAAGCTGATAGAATCGGGTGCAGCGTTGTATGTGTTTGTGAAGACGATGCTGTTCGCGCCGCTTACTTCAGCAACAAGCTTACCGTTTCCGTCGTCGGTTACAGTCACTGTTACGGTATAGATCGTTTCATCGTACTTGATGCCGGGGAGTGCGCCCTTGACTTCGGATACTGTGTAGGTGTAAGTACCTGCAGCGGTGTATTCGATGGCGGAGAATTTGAAGCTTCCGTTTGCATCGTTCGATACGATTTCATTGATTCCGTTACCGGTGATGGTGAAGCTGAACTCGCCTGCGGTGAGGTTGCGTCCCGTGAGGACCTTATTACCGCCGATCTGGACGGTTGTCTTTTCGGTTGAATAAGTATTCTTGAATACCACGGGAGTGGGATCCTGGATCTTTGCAACAAGCTTGCCGTTACCGTCGTCGGTAACTACAACCTTTACAGTGTAAACCTTGGAGTCGTAAGTTACGCCGCCGAGGTTGCCCTTAACTTCGGAGATCGTGTAGTTGTAGGTTCCTGCAGTTTCATACTTGACGGTATGGAATACAAAGTTTCCGTTTGCGTCGTTCTGAACGGTTTCATTAACGCCGTCGTCAGCGCCAACGAGAGTGAAGCTGAATTCACCCGCCTTGAGAGGACGTCCGGTGAGCTGCTTGTTACCGTTGAAGATGATCTCCGCTGCGGTAGCCTTATACTTGTTGGTGAACGTGATGCTGTCAGCGCCGGTAACCTTGGTTACAAGCTTGCCGTTGCCGTCATCGGTTACTTCAACGGTGATCTCGTAAACCTTTTCGTCGTAAGTAACGCCTGCGAGGCTACCCTTGATCTCCTTGACGGTGTACTTGTAAGTACCTGCCTTGTCATAGGAAATTGCATCAAATGCGAAGCTTCCGTCGGCTTTTGCCTTGACGGTCTGGCTTACGCCGGAGCCCTCAAGGATGAACTCGAATTCGCCTGCAACGATGGGTCTGCCGAGCAGCTGCTTTGTGCCGCTGAAGCGAACTTCGGTGTTTTCGGTGTTGTAGGAGTTCTTGAAGAGGATGCCGTCCGCGCCCTTAACGTCGGCAATAAGTTTGCCCTCGCCGTTATCGGTTACGGTAATAGTTACGGTGAACTTTGTGCTGTCATACTTGATACCGCCCGCAAAGCCGATAACCTCGGAAACGGTATAGGTATAAGTTCCGACCTTATTGAAGGTGAGCTCCGAGAAGGAGATGCTTCCGTCTGCCGCGTTCTTAACGGTCTCGGTATAGCTGCCGCCTACCTCTGCGATCACGAAGCTGAATTCACCGTCTGCAAGAGTTTTGCCGGTGAGCTCCTTGTCGGCTTTGATGGTAGCCTTTACCGGTTCTGCAGCATAAGTGTTTGTAAATACGAATCCGTTTTCGGAGATGCTGGATTTTGCAACAAGCTTGCCGGTTGCGGTATCGTCTGTAACGGTGACGACTACTGTGTAAACGGTAGTGTCATAAGTTACTCCGCCACGGTTTGTGTTGACCTCGGAGATCGTGTAGGTGTAGGTTCCTACCTTATCGAAGTGGATAGCCTTGAAGGCGAAAGTCTTGCCGGAGTTGGAAACGGTTTCAATCTCATTGCCGTTTTCGTCCTTGAGGATGAACTTGAATTCTCCGTCGACAATATCTCTGCCGCCTATTTCCTTCTTACCGCTGAAGACGATCTCGGACTGGCTTGCCTTATAGGTGTTGGTGAACTTGATGTTGTCAGCTCCGGTTACGGTAGCGCTGAGCTTACCATTGCCTTCATCGACTACTGTAACGGTGATGTTGTAGACTGCTTCATCGTAAGTGATGCCTGCAAGAGTGCCCTTAACTTCCTTAACGGTGTAGTTGTAAGTACCTGCTTTGTCATAAGTAATAGCCTTGAATTCGAAACTTCCGTTCGCGTTTACCTTGACGGTCTGGCTTACGCCCTCGCCTTCAAGGATAAACTCGAATTCGCCTGCTACAAGAGGTCTGCCCTCGAGCTTCTTGCTACCCTTAACGATGACGGATGTTTCATCTGCCTTATAGGTATTGGTAAACTTGATGCTGTCCGCGTTTGATACTTCAGCAACGAGCTGACCCTTACCGTTATCGGTAACGGTTATAGTTACATTATAGCTGTTTGTATCGTAGGTGATACCGCCGAGATTGCCTGCTTTTTCGGTTACGGTGTAGGTGTAAACGCCTGCCTTGGTGAAGGTGAGGGTTTCGAATGTGAAGTTCTTGCCTACGTTGGTAGCCTCAATTTCCTTGCCTTCGGAATCCTTAAGGATGAAGGTGAATTCGCCATCCTTGAGGTCTCTGCC
>JAFQGP010000097.1 GCA_017415485.1 Clostridia bacterium | reverse complement strand
TTTTATGCCCACGGACCGCCGAGGACGTCGGTCCCTACAGATTATTATTTTGTTTGTACTTCTGAACATCGTTTTGCAAAGGAGCAAAGCCGGAATTGAGTAAAAGAATCGAAAAAGAACCTGATGGTTATATAAGGGACTTATTGAGGAAGCGGCGAGATCCAATTGTCGGAATCGTTGGATTAAACGCTTTAGTTACGTTTGGGTTACTGATAATCGCATTATTAATAGTATTCGGAACTCTCAAACCCTTGCCTACCGAAACCTATAGCGGCAGTTTTGTCTTAAAAGAAATTGACACGGACAGGCACGGTGGCAGGCACGGCGGAAACAGCGTAAAGATCTTCGATGCACAAAGCGGCGAAAGATTCGCAATCCCCACCGGACTTATGGATATTGACGAATTGGAAATAGGTAATACCTACGACATCACATATTACATCGGCTTTTTATATCAACGCATATATACGATTTCAGACAGTAACAAAATTTATATTTCCGAAAATGATCAGATTGCATACCGCGAAAAGAACATTTCTGAAATGCATATTGCCCTCCTTGTGATCGGAGGTATATGGCTTGTACTGACCTTACTATTGAACTTTGGATTACTGAGTTGGAGTTGCTACAAAAAGGTATTTGAAATCAATCAAAAAATAGAAAAGCGGCGAGCTAAACGCAATAAAAAAGAATGACAGGCGTAGTAAAAGGACAAAGAATTACAAGTTCTCTGTCCTTTTTAGTTATAATTTTTTAGTTTAGAGCTATAAGGCTCGCTTCGCTCACCGTTATGAATTTGCTACGCAAACGTTATGATATGATCGCCTTATTCAGCAAACTGTGCCGAAGGCACATCATAACTTGGCGAAGCCAATCATAACTCTAAACTCACCGAAGGCGATCATAACTGCGCACCTGCCAAGTGGCAGGTGCGCAAGCGAGGTGGTTTTGCTGTTAAAATTAGTCAAGCTTAAGTGTTCTGATCTCTTCAAGTGCCTTGAGCATAAACTCGTCAACGCTTACTGCGCCGAGGTCTACGCCGCCGCGGTTACGTACTGCAACCTTGCCCTCTGCGGCTTCCTTCTCGCCGACAACGAGCATATAGGGAACCTTTTCGAGCTGTGCCTGGCGGATCTTGTAGCCGATCTTTTCGTTTCTTGCGTCAACCTCGGTACGGATGCCCGCTGCTTCGAGCTTCTCGCGAACGCTCTTTGCATACTCCTCGTGCTCAACGCCGATGGGAAGAACGCGAACCTGCTCGGGAGCCATCCAGAGAGGAAGTGCGCCCGCGAACTTCTCGAGCACGAGAGCAAGGGTGCGCTCGTAGCAGCCGAGAGAGGTTCTGTGGATGATGTAAGGAGTTACACGCTGGTCGTTCGAGTCGGTGTATTCCATACCGAACTTCTTTGCAAGAAGCATATCGATCTGAATGGTGATAAGGGTATCTTCCTTGCCGTGTACGTTCTTGATCTGAATGTCGAGCTTAGGACCGTAGAACGCTGCCTCGTCGATACCGATCGAGTACTTCAGACCGATATTGTCAAGGATCTGCTTCATAACGCCCTGAGCCTCTTCCCACTGCTCGGGAGTGCCCTCGTACTTATCGGTACGGCTCGGATCCCACTGCGAGAAGCGGTAGCTTACGTCGCCGTCAAGTCCGACAGCCTTGAGCATATAGTTTGCAAGCTCGAGACAGCCGCGGAATTCTTCCTCAAGCTGATCGGGGCAGAGGATATAGTGACCCTCGGAAATGGTGAACTGACGGACACGGATAAGGCCGTGCATCTCGCCCGAATCCTCGTTACGGAAGAGGGTGGATGTCTCGGTCAGTCGCATGGGAAGGTCGCGGTAGGAGCGCTTCTTGTTGAGGAATACCTGATACTGGAAGGGGCAGGTCATAGGACGCATTACGAGGCATTCCTTGGTCTCATCGTGGGGATCGCCGATGATGAACATACCGTCAAGGTAGTGATCCCAGTGACCGGAAATGCGGTAAAGATCGCGTTTTGCCATAAGGGGAGTCTTGGTGAGCTGACAGCCGCGTCTTCTCTCCTCGTCCTCAACGAATCTCTGAAGGATCTGGATGGTGCGTGCGCCCTTGGGGAGCATGATGGGAAGGCCCTGACCTACGCTGTCAACCGTGGTGAAGAATTCAAGCTCACGGCCGATCTTGTTGTGGTCGCGCTTCTTTGCCTCTTCAACTGCGGTGAGGTATGCGTTCATTTCGTCCTTGGAGGGATATGCGATACCGTATACACGCTGAAGCATCTTGTTGTTCTGATCGCCCTTCCAATAAGCGCCGGTGCACTGTGTCAGCTTTACGGCTCTTACAGCAGCGGTCGAGAAAAGGTGGGGTCCAGCACAAAGGTCAACGAATTCACCCTGACGGTAGAAGCTGATAACAGCGTCGTCGGGAAGCTCTTCAATGAGCTGAACCTTGTAGGGCTCGTTCTTTTCTGTCATAAATGCGATAGCCTCTGCACGGGGGAGCTCAAAACGCTCGATGCGCAGGTTTTCGCGCATGATCTTCTTCATTTCGGATTCAATATTCTTGAGAATATCCTGGGTGAAGGAGATCTCGCTGTCGAAGTCATAGTAGTAGCCGTTGTCTACTGCGGGACCGATGGTAAGCTTGGTCTCGGGGTAGAGTCTCTTTACAGCCTGCGCAAGGATGTGAGACGCGGTGTGGCGGTAGACCTTCTTGCCCTCTTCATCGGCGAAGGTGAGAAGTTCGATCTCGTCTCCTTCCTTGATGGGAGCGGACATTGCCGAAACAACGCCGTTTACCTTTGCGGCGATGTGCTCGCGGGCAACAACGCCTGCCGCAGAAGCGGCTTCAAAAACCGTGGATGCGTTTTCTACCGAATAATCGATAGCATTGATTTTTACGTTCATTATATTTCTCCTATAAAAATAAAATTTCTGTTCTTCGTAAAGCGGGGCGGAGAAAAGTGTAAAGTGTAAAGTGATAAGTGTAAAGTTTAGGATAATTTTCTCACTGCGTTCGAAAATATATTTAATAAAAATACTTTTTGAGCGAAGCGAAAAAAGTTTCCGACACTTTTCACTATTCACTTTTCACTTATAAACAGCGCCCCGACGGCATTATGATGCCGTCGGGGCGCTGTTTATACTGCGCGGTTCCACCCGAATTTATAACTTAAATTTAGTATTCAAAATGACACAGCGGTGGTACCCTTTGCGGTCTCGACAGAAGCTTTCAGCAAGCGCTTCCTCTCTTTGGACGAAACTTGGCAAGGACGTGTCCGTTGCATTTACGATATAATATTATACACCACTCCGATGGATTTGTCAAGAGTGTGTTTGAAAAATATCAGAACTTCGAGGAGCTGTGCGCGGTTCTCGGATTGACAAATGAGCGCCAATCAAGGTCTCCGCGGTCAAGCGCGATGATAAGAGCCTCCGCAGTACCGATGTTGGTAGCAACGGGGATATTATACATATCACAAAGTCTCAAAAGCTCATTTGAGCGCTCGTTGATGAGCACCGAAGGATCTGTATTGCGAAAGTCAATCAGAAGGTCGATCTCGTTGTAGGCGATCCTCTGTGCGATCTGCTCTTCTCCGCCGTGGTCGCCGGTGAGAAGACGCTCGATATGCAGACCTGTCGCCTCGGAAATATACTTTGCCGTAATACTTGTGGCATAAAGATTATGCTTACAAAGTATTCCGCAGTAAGCGGTGCAGAATTCCGCCATCAATTCTTTTTTCTTGTCGTGTGCAACGATAGCTATTTCCATTATATCAGTCCTTTCGCAATGAATTTTTATTTATGAGTAAAGCAGTTTTCTTCTTTTCTTTTCGGGGAGATAGGACATAAGCGTGATCCTCTCGCCGCATATCCTGCGCGCGGTCTCATCGAAAGCCTCGCGGACCTTTTCGCGGTCGCGGCGCATCTCATAGGCAAGCTTGCCCGAAATCTGGGCCTTTTCAAGATCCTTTGAATCCGGGATGACTCCGATAAGCGGCACGTGGGTGCGGTCGATCAGCCAATTAAGCCCGGGGCTTGTACCTTCAAGAACGCTCTTCTTGTCGTATCTGTTTATGATGAGGTATTGCTCTTTGACGCCAAGATCCTCGAGTTGATAACCCGTCTTTTCGGCGCCGCGCACCGTCGTCGGCTGATGCGACGTTACGATCAGCGCGGCATCGGCTGCGGGAGCGACCAGGGGAAGCGTACCGTCAAGTGCGCCGGGAGTGTCTATAAAAACGTATTCGCAGAAGAATTCTTGGGCAGCAGCCATAACGGCATCTTTGAACTCTTCGGGGGTAAATTCGTCCTTTTTGAAATGAGGCGCAGCAATGAAATTCAGCCTTTCCTCGCGATGATCCTGCATAACGGTCTTTGATGCGGTTGCTCTGCCGCAGACAAGATCGCAAATGTCAAAAAAGACGTTTTCATCATATCCGAGGATCAGATCGAGTGAGCGGTTTGAAAAATCGCAATCGACCAAAAGGACTCTTTTTCCGCTTGCGGCGATCGAAAAAGCGATATTTGCGGCAACGGTGGATTTTCCGACACCGCCCTTACAAGAGGTGATAAGAAAAGTCTTTATACCCTTATTTGAACGGCTATCCATTTTATCCCCTCCGTAAAAAATATATATATTATTATATCATACTTTCGGTGCAAATGTCAATCGGAAATAAAAATATTTTTAACGTGTTTTTACCTTTTTATGTATTTTAATGGACAATTTTGTCAAAAAATCAGGCTGTTCGATTTGAACAGCCTGAAAAATATCAGTCGGGGTAAATTGCTCTGCAACCGCCTATGAGTTTTGGGCGGGTACGGGCGCAGGTGATGGTTGCATTTCCGATCTTGGAAAGACTGACACGAACCGGAACGGCAACCGCCTTGAGATGCATTCCGATGAGGGTAAGCCCGATGTCTATACCCGCGTGAGCCGAGATGCTTTCAACTGCTGCAGGGGAATCAAACTCTCCCCAGACCTTTGTCGCCCAGGAGCCACCTGCGTGGGGATGGGGCATAACGCAGACCTCGGGAAGATCATACTTCAGGAGGCACTCGCGCTCGACGATCAGCGCGCGGTTGAGATGCTCGCAGCACTGCGCAGCAAGGTATATTCCCTTTTCGTCAAGAATGGGTTTTACAGCCGCAAATATAGCCTCTGCGGCTTCCGCAGAGGAATCCTTGCCTATCCTTCCGCCCGCAACCTCAGAGGTCGAGCAGCCAATGACGAGGATATCGCCCTTTTTAAGCTTTGCCTCGGCAAGAAGCTCGGTGAGAACGACCTCCGCTTCGTGCTTGACTTTGTCGAAAAATTCGCTCATTTTGATCAACCGTTGTAAGCTGCCTCGTCGCAGAATACGTAAACATTCTTATGCGAACGAAGGAGAGTAACGGGTGCATTGGTTGTGTACTTTCCGCTGAGGAGAGCCATGAGAGCCTCGTGCTTTTCCTTGCCGGAAACTACAAGAACGATGCACTCTGCGGAGAGGATGCCGTCCATACCCATAGTGATTGCGTGACGCGGAACGTCATCGCGGGTCTCGAAGAAGCGGGAATTCGCATCAATGGTGCTCTCGCAGAGGGATGTCAAATGGGTAGCGCCGATGAGCTCTTCGCCGGGCTCGTTGAAGCCGATGTGTCCGTTGCGTCCAACGCCGAGAAGCTGGATGCCGACACCGCCCGCAGCGGCGATCTTCGCATCATATTCCTTGCAGAAAGCATCGGGATCCTCGCACTTTCCGTCGGGACCGAAGGTGTTAGCCTTGTCGATGTTGACGTGATCGAAAAGGCGGTCGTTCATGAAATAGCGATAGCTCTGCTCGTGGGTGGGCTCGATGGGATAATACTCGTCAAGATTGTAGGACTTGATGCCGGAGAAATCGATCTTGCCCGCCTTGTTATCCTCGATAAGGCAGGAATAGATGCCCTCGGGGGAAGAGCCGGTTGCAAGTCCGAGAATGCCGGTGGGATTCTCTCGGATATAATCGGCAAATACGTCTGCCGCGCGGCGCGACATTTCATCATAATCTTTACAAACAATTACTCTGTTTTCGGTAAGCATTTTGGTGTACCTCTTTCATAAAAATGTTATTAGTTATATTATACTCGCTTTTTAGGATAAATTCAAGTCTTTTTTGAATTTATTCCAAAAAAAGAACCGACCTCTTGCGAAGTCGGTTCGATTTTACAAATTATTCAGCGTCTGCAGTCTCTTCAGCGTAGCCGTCATCAACGTCTGCGCTGTTCTCTTCCTCAAGAAGAGCCTTGATGGAGAGGCTTACTCTCTGCTGCTCGTCGTCGATCTTGGTGATCTTAACAGAAACGGTCTGACCGGAAGCGAGGACATCGGCGGGATTGTCAACGCGGGTAAGAGCGATCTGAGAAACGTGGATAAGACCGTCAACGTCATCGGTGATCTTGGCGAATGCGCCGTAGGACATGATGTTCGAGATGGTTACATCAAGAACGTCGCCCTCAGCGTACTGAGCCTTGAATACCTTCCAGGGGTGAGTCTCCTCGGTCTTGTAACCGAGAGTGATCTGCTTCTTCTCGAGGTCGAAGGACTTAACGAATACGGTAAGCTCGTCGCCGATATTGAGAATATCTGCGGGCTTATGTATAGGCTTCCAGGACATTTCTCTCTTGTGAAGCATACCGTCTACTCCGCCGAGGTCGATGAATGCGCCGTACTCGGTCATTCCTCTTACCTTACCGGTGTAGTACTTGCCCTCTTCGATCTCTGCCCAGAAAGCAGACTCGAGAGCCTTTCTCTCTTCTCTTGCGGATGCACGGATGGAACCGACAGCGCTCTTGCCCTGACCCTTGAGCTCGATAACCTTGAACTTAACGGTCTGGCCAACGAGAGTAGCGAGATCTCCGCCCTTGGGAACTGTGGTCTGCGATGCGGGTACGAAAATTCTTGCGCCGTAGAGCTTGATAACTACGCCGCCCTTGACAGCCTCGGCAACAACACCCTCAAGGTTCTCGCCGCTTTCCTTGGCATCAACGATGATATGCCAATTCTTGTCAAGATCTGCGCGCTTTTTGGAAACGGTTGCGCATCCGTCAACATCGCTGACACGGATAACAAATACATCTATCTCGTCACCGATCTTGTACTCGGAACTCAGCTTCAGAGAAGCATCGTCGGATATCTGATCGGCGGTCAGTATGCCGGTAACTTTTGCGCCGAGGTCGAGTTTGATCTCAACGTCGTTTACCGCAATAACGGTACCGGTAACGGTGTCTCCTGAACTTAAAGTTTTGATTGCTGAGTCGAGCATTTCGTCAAAGCTGATTTCTGCCTTGTCGAGTTTGATTTCGCTCATTTTGTTGTATACCTCCTCTATAATGCCGCCGGGCGTTGATGCACCTGCGACAATTCCCACTTTTTGTGGGATGCTCGGAATTAATCCGTCAAGCTCTTGCGGCTCGGAAATGCAGATCGTATTTTTGCAATTCTCACTGCAGATCGCGAAAAGCTTCGCTGTGTTTGAGCTGTCGCGTCCGCCGATGACAATGACTGTCTCGCACGCTTTTGAGAGCTCTTCCGCTTCAAGCTGCCGAATTTCCGTAACATTACATATTGTATCAAAAATTTTGACGTTTGTATATAGTTTTTTGATAACTTTTAATGAATATTTCCACTCTGTTAACTTTTGAGTGGTCTGTGCCGCCATTACGGGCACAATTTTGCTATTAATTGGTAATTTTTTATTCTTTGCCGCTTCTTCGATCTCCTGTGCAGTTGAGAAGACGAAGCTCTGTCCATCAAAATAGCTGACGATGCCAACCACTTCAGGGTGGCTTTCGGCTCCGAGGAGGATGAATATCGGCTCCTCGCCTTCGGCTTCGGGCTTCGAATTTTCCGCCGCGATCTTGTGGATCTTTTTGACGTAAGGGCATGTGCAATCGACGAAGGAAAAGCCGCTGTACTTTTCTGAAAGAGAGGTAAGAAGATCACTTGTTTGCTTTGTCACACCATGAGCACGGACAAACACCGTCACAGGGCTTCCCGATTCGGTCGATACGGCTAACTTCTCAAGCTCCTCGATGCTCGTAATGCCGACACCCGCAGCAGCAAGCTGTGCATTATACGTATCGTTATGTATAAGTTTGCCGAGGGTGAAAATGCGGTCACCGTCGCGGGCTGCTATCTTTTCCGCTATCATATCGGTTGCCCGCTTGACACCGAAGCAAAAGCCCGCGTGTTTGGCTACCGTTATATCGTGATGCTTCATTTGTCTTCCTCTTTTCCGAGCGCGATTATGCGGTCGAAAATATACTGAGTGATGGCTCTCGAATCGCCCTCAAGCTCTCCGCCATTGGTGTATTCCTCATAGGGTATCGGTTCGCCGATGATGAGCTTGACCTTTCTGAACGCCTTGATACGGTATTCTTTGGTCTTTATATGGATGGGAAGAACGCTCACCTTTGCTCTTGACGCTATAAGTCCTGCGCCTGCCTTGATGGGCGTGATCTCGGGATCGACTCCCGCGCGGCGTGTTCCCTGGGGGAACATACCGACGCAATAGCCTTCCTCAAGCATCTTTATGGTCTTGATGATAACATCCGCGTTCGCACCCTGTCTGTCGATGGGGTATGCGCCGAGCTGAGTTACAAGCCAACCGAGAAAAGGAACCTTAAAGAGCTCCTTCTTTGCCATAAGGCGGGGCTGATGCTTTTTGAGCACCGCGCAGATCAGTACGGGATCGAGAACGGAAATATGATTCGCGCAGATGAGGAGCCCTCCGTCCTCAAGAGGAGGCTCCTTTTTTCTTGTCTTGCAGGAGATGCAGAAAATCAGTCTTACAAGCCCCGCAAGCAGAAAATGGAGAAAAGCATAAAGCTTACTTTTCATACTGCACCTCCGAGATGCCGAGCTTGTCCTTTACGATCTCGAGGAGCTTCGCCAGCGACTGCTCGGGGGTATAGCCTGTATTATTGAAAAGAATGGCGTCATCAGCAGGCTTCAGAGGTGCGATGGCGCGGCTCGAGTCGCGGTCGTCACGCTCCTTGATGTCCGCAAGGACCTGATCGTAATCGGCAGCCTGCCCCTTTTCGATAAGCTCATTGGTGCGGCGCATAGCTCTTTCCTCGGGCGTTGCCGTGAGGAATACCTTGAGCTGCGCATCGGGCAGAATTACGGTTCCGATATCTCTGCCGTCCATGATGACGTTGTTTGCATCGGCAATGCTTCTCTGCATATCAAAGAGATATTCTCTGACAGCGGGGATCGCCGAAACTGCGGATGCGTAGTGCGAGATCTCGTGCTCGCGGATGCGGTCGCCGAGGAACTCGCCGTCAAGATACATATCCTGACGTCCGCCTTCGAACTTTGCCTCGACCTTGATCTTACCGAGCATTTCGGTCACCGCGGATGCGTCATCGGGCACAATGCCTCTTGCGCGCGCGGCAAATCCTACCGTGCGATAGATAGCTCCTGTATCAACGTAAGCAAAATCAAGTTTCTTTGCAAGCCCCTTTGCAAGAGTGCTCTTACCCGCACCGCCGGGGCCGTCAATGGCAATTTTGAGCGTTGTTTTTTTGTCCATCATAATATAAGACTCCAAAAATCATAAAAAGTTTCACATATTTTCGTTTGTTTACAGAATATTTAACTATTCGGGTCAAAACACGAGGTTAGTGCGATCATTTGGCAACGGCATTTCCTGCAAGAAAAGCGGTTGACCAGGCGATCTGCAGATTATAGCCGCCCGTGTATCCGTCCACATCGATGATCTCGCCCGCGAAATAAAGTCCCTCGCAGATCTTTGATTGCATCGTTCTGGGGTCGATCTCATCTGTCGGAATACCGCCTCGAGTGATGATAGCCTCGCTTATCGGGCGCATGCCCGAGATCGGAACGCGGAAGGCTTTGAAGGTCGCAACCATCTTTTTTCGCATCTCCTTGGTGATCGAATGCACCTTGGTGTCGTGCGGAATGCCCGTCATTTCGATAAAGGGCAGGATCATTTTGCTCGGCAGAAGATCGCCGAGTGCATTTGCGAGATCGCGGTTCTTGTACTTCGAGAAATCCGAAAGCAGGCGCGCGTCGAGAGTCGCCTCGTCAAGCGCGGGCTTCAGGTCGAGCAGAGCGTCATACTTATCGGGAGTCACTTTCAGGAGGCGAGCCGAGGCGGAAAGCGCCATCGGTCCCGTCAGACCGAAATGGGTGAACATTATCTCGCCGAAGTCATCGTAGACCTTCTTACCGCTTGCTCTTTCAACGATCGTGAGAGCGGTATTCTTCAGCGAAAGTCCCTGCATCGAGGGGCAGAGTTTACCTGGGCAGACGAGCGGAACGAGCGAAGCCGTCAGCGCTGTCGGATGATGTCCGAGCGCTTCGGCAAAGCGGTGACCGTCGCCGGTCGAGCCCGTTCTCGGATAGGAAACGCCGCCGGTCGCAAGAATGACGCGGTCAAAATCGCGCGGCTTTTCGGCGTGGGTCATATGAACGGTGAAAATTCCGTTTTCCTTTGTGATGCTCTTGACCGCACCGCCGACAACGGTTACGCCCGAATACTCAAGATCGCGCACAAGTGCATCGACAATGTCGCGCGCCTTGTCCGACTCGGGAAAAACGCGGCGGCCGCGCTCGACCTTTGTGGGTACTCCGAGATATTCGAAATGTTCGATAACTCGGCTCGGCGGGAATGCCGAATAGGCTGCATAAAGGAAGCGCGGATTGCGCGGTATATTTTCAAGAAATTCGTCACGAGTGCAATCGTTGGTGACGTTGCATCTTCCCTTGCCCGTGATGGCAAGCTTCCAGCCCATTTTGCCGGGGCCGTTTTTTTCATAAAGAGTGACCGAAGCACCCGCATACGCGGCAAAGGCGGCGGCTGCCATGCCGGCAGCGCCGCCGCCTATTACGGCTACGCGAATATTATCGGTAGTAATTGCAGAATTATTCATACCAAATTTTACGGCAGGCGCTTTTATTCGTGCGCCTTGTCGTAGACCTCGTATTCATCCCAGATTTTTTCAAGCTTGTCAAAGCGGACTCTGATGTCATCCATCTTCTTGCGCGAAACCGCAACAATGATGGCGTTGATGATCGAAAGCGGAGCAACGAGCGAATCGACGAAGGAAACAAGATCGCTTCTTGCCAGAAGAAGCTGATCTGCCACTCCCGCTATCGGTGACTGATGGCTGTCGGTCAGCGAAATAACGTCGGCACCCGCATTGTGAGCATATTCAACTGCGTTGACGATCCTCTTGGAATATCTCGGGAAGCTAATGGCGATCATAACGTCATTCGGCCCGATGGACATGATCTGCTCAAACATTTCGCTGCCCGAAGTTGTCTGGACGAATTTGACGTTGTCGAAGATCATACGGAAATTGAAATTCAGAAATCCCGCAAGCGAGGAAGACGAACGAACGCCGATGATGTAGATCTTATCGGCAGCTACGATCGCATCAACTGCGGCCTCAAAAGCCTCGCGGTCGACCTCCTCGAGCGTTCTGCGGATCTTTTCGGCATCCGACATAAGGATCTTTTCAAGAACATCACCCTCGCCGATGAGCGAATTTGTGACCTCGACTCGCTGAACCGAAGTCAGCTTCATTCTGATAAGCTCCTGGAGCGATTTCTGCATTTCGGGATAGCCCTCAAAGCCGAGTTCGATTGCGAATCTTACGACCGTGGACTCGGAAACTCCGACAAGCGCGCCCATTTTGGACGCCGTCATATACGCCGCTTTG
Organism: Clostridia bacterium; assembly: GCA_017415485.1. Classification (GTDB taxonomy): domain Bacteria; phylum Bacillota; class Clostridia; order Oscillospirales; family CAG-272; genus CAG-390. Next base: position 3,464 of record JAFQGP010000097.1, on the reverse strand, counting down.
TCATAGTGCTCAAGTATATAATTGGCTATTCTTTTTTGTCCTTTGGAGAAGGTTGGCATACCTTCCTCAATCATTGCGATAAGGTTGCGTTTCATATATCCATGCCTCCTGTTTCTTTCGCGCAGACTCAAAGGTATTATAAACTATTTTGATCGGTTTGTCAAGTAAAATATCGTTGATTTTGCAACTTTTTGAAAGATTTCTTGCAAAATTCCCAAATTATTACGTAAAACAGACTATAATTCGGCTTACACCGATGCTTTTTTTGCAGCCACTGCTGCATCATACTCGCCAAGTGCCTTGATGGTTGATTCGATATCCGAGGGGTAGTGATACACGCCTCCGTGGCGGATCATGTGCGTCTCGGCACCTCTTCCCGCGAACATAATGACGCTGTCACCGATGCCCGCGAATACGGCACGGCGAATGGCATCACCGCGGAGTTCCTCAACATCGAAAGGACATCCGAGAGCCTCGAGATGAACGGTTATCTCACGGGCGATCTTCTCAAAGGGCTCGTCTGCGGGGTCTTTTTCGCAAATTACGGCATAATCACAGCATGAGCCGACGATCTTGCCGACTTCTTCGCGTCTGTTTTGCGACTTCGAACCATGAAGACCGAAGCACGCGATCTTCTTGCGGTCGGGATATGTGCGGCAAACGTATTCGCAAAGAGTTTCAAAGCTGTTTTTGTTATGAGCGTAGTCAACGATTACGATGACCTTTTCGTCCTCGCTCTTGAAGACCTGCATTCTGCCCGCGGTACGCGCAACGGCAAGTGCCTTTTCCATAGTCTCGGGCGGGATACCGACCGCGTAGGTCATAGCGATGGCGCAAAGCGCATTCTTGACGTTAAACTCGCCCGGCATTGTGATCTTCATCGTTCTTTCCCAAAGAGGAGTGACGACTTCAAAATAAATGCCGTCCGAGCGGGTCTCGATAGACTTGCAGTAAATGGTATCGCTTTCGTGCGAGCCGAAGGTGATAACGGGCACTCTGCCGCCGATGTAATCAAGCATAATATCACTCTTGGGGTCATCGGCATTGACACAAGCAATGCGGCAGTTATCGAAGAGCTTGAGTTTGGAATAGAAATAGTCCTCAAAAGTGGGATGCTCGACGTCACTTATGTGGTCGTTGTCAATATTGGTAAAGCCCGCAACGTTGAAAGTCACCCATTCGACTCTCTGATATTTGAGAGCCTGAGCCGAGACCTCGACAACGTAATTCTCGATTCCCGATTTGACGGCATTTGCGAAGTGACGCCATACATCGGGGGATTCGGGGGTGGTGTTGGTCGATTCAAAGCGTTCAATGCCGTCATATGTATCTATCGTCGACATAAAACCGCATTCGCGTGTTCCGGTATCTGCGGCATAGGTGTCAAGGATCTCTTTAAGATAGTAAGAGGTCGTGGTCTTACCCTTCGTACCAGTTACGGCAAATGTGGTAAGGTCTGTCTGCGGGTCGCCATAAAACATTCTCGAAATGAGAGCCATCGCCGTGCGGATGTCGCTGACGGCAATATACTTTTCTCTGCCCGCAATGATCCTGTCGCTGATATATGCGACCGCGCCCTTCTCGATCGACGAGAAGAGATATTCCTCCTTAAAATGAACGCCCTTGGCGATAAATAGCGTGCCGGGAGTGACCTTTCTCGAATCGAAGGTGAGGTTTGTGACCTCGGTTTCCGCATAGGAATCCCACATATCTGTGCCCATCAGCAAGCCCGAGTTATCAAGTGCTTCAATAAATTCGCGTATAGTATAGATCTTATTTATCATTTGTTTTATTCCTTTTTAAGATAAATCAAATTAATTATATCACTTTTCCGAAAGATTTGCAATAGCAGTCGGCAAAAATCAGCAAAGAAATAGTCAAATATCTTCGGGATTCAAAAAATCAACAAAATATGAAAAAATTATTTCAATTATTACTTTACTTTTGTCGAAAAATATGGTATTATATAGGAAGAACCCGAAGCGCACGCCAAAAGCTTCGGTAATTTTTAGGAGGATTTCGCATGCAACTCATCTACAATGTCAAGGATAAGCCGAAATTCGGTCAGCTTATCGTCTTCGCGATCCAGCAGCTTCTCGCCATTATGGCAGCAACCATCGCCGTTCCCGCAATCGTCGGCAACGGAATGACCGCTTCCGCAGCTCTCTTCGGTGCAGGCGCAGGTACCATCATCTACCAGCTCTTCACCAAGTTCAAGAGCCCCGTTTTCCTCGGTTCTTCTTTCGCATTCATCCCCTCTATGCTCGCGGCTTTTGCCGGCGGCGTTTCCATGCAGCTTGGCTTCCTCGGTCTTCTGACCGGTGCGCTCAGCGCGGCTCTCGTTTACGTTATCATCGCTCTCATCGTCAGATTCGCGGGTGTAAAGTGGATCAACGTCCTTATGCCTCCCGTCGTTATCGGCCCCACGGTCGCTCTTATCGGTCTTTCTCTTGCCGGTGCGGCTGTTAAGGATGTATTCTCCTACGGCCCTCAGGATGCAAACGGCGCGTTCATTATGTCCACCAACATCTGGGTATCCTTCATCTGTGCTATCGTTACCCTTCTCGTTGTAATCATCTGCTCGACCTACGGTAAGAAGATGGTCAAGCTCATTCCCTTTATCATCGGTATCCTTTCGGGCTATGCTGTTGGTATGATCTTCACTCTTATCGGCATTGCAACCGAGAATCCCGCTCTTCAGATCATTGATTTCGCTCCCTTCAAGGCTCTCGTTGCAGAAGGCGTGGGACTTTCCACCTTCCTTGCAGTTCCTAAATTCACCTTCCTCACCGCTCTAAAGGGCACGGGCGAATTCAGCGTTTCTTATCTTGCAACCATCGTCGTTGCATATGTTCCAGTTGCTTTCGTTGTATTTGCAGAGCATATTGCAGACCACAAGAACCTTTCTTCCATCATCGAATCCGACCTTCTTGAAGAGCCCGGACTTCATAGAACTCTTCTCGGCGACGGTGTAGGTTCCTTGGTTGGCTCCATTTTTGGCGGCTGTCCCAACACTACATACGGCGAATCCGTCGGTTGCGTTGCTATCACCAGAAACGCATCTGTCATCACCATCACCGTGACCGCGGTAATGTCCATGATCGTTTCCTTTATCTCCCCCTTCGTTGCATTCCTTGATTCGATCCCCGGATGCGTAATGGGCGGCGTTTGCATCACCCTTTACGGCTTCATCGCAGTTTCGGGTCTCAAAATGATCCAGAAGATAGACCTTGAGCAGAACGCAAACCTCTTCACCGCTTCGGTAATCCTTATCACCGGTATCGGCGGTATGGCAATGGCTATCGGCAAGGTAACCATCACCGCTATCGCTTGCGCTCTCATTCTCGGCATCATTGTTAACCTTATTCTTAATAAGGCAAGAAAGTAATATTAACCTACGTAAAACACCCCGCAGCCGCGGGGTGTTTCAGACCACTGACAAACGTATACTGAAAATTAACATA
>JAFQGP010000096.1 GCA_017415485.1 Clostridia bacterium | reverse complement strand
ATCGCCGGTGAGAACTATCGGATAATCGGTTATTGTTTTGAGATATTCAACAAGGACCTTAGCCTGCTTTTCACGTGCCTCTGCGCTTGTGTGATCAAAATGAGTATTCACTACCATGATCTTCTTACCGTCGGACTTTCTTTGGAGAAGCGCAAAGGTATAAATTCGGTTCAGCGAGGATTCCTCCACCTTTGAAACGACATTGGGTGTGTCGGAAAGCCAGCGGGTTCCGCTGTCGATGAGATCAAAAACATCCTTCTTATAGAAGATGGGGTTATATTCACCGGAAGCACCGCCGTTTCTACCCTCGCCTACAAAGGCATACTGATCCCTGAGACCGGCATTAAGGGTTGCAAGCCATACAGGGTCAACCTCCTGGAAGCCAATGGTGTCGGGAAGATATTTCAAGCACATTGTGAGAACGCGTTCATTTCGCTCTGCGGTCTTACCCGAGACCCAAACGTTGAAGGACATTGCCTTGAGGATGCTATCATTGTACTTGCAGATCTGAGTTGCATCAAGGGAGATCGAGAACTTATCGGATTTCTGATCCACGAATTTTGCAATAAATTCGTTTGTAGCGACAAGAACAGCGGTAGGCGACAGGCCATAGAGATTGATGTTCTTGCCGTCAAACGCGACGATTGCTTCAAGTCCGTTTATCTTTGATCCGAAAGATGCAATTTCCGCTTCAGTGTTGCGGTTGGTTGCGCCGACAAGGATCTCGTGGCCAGAAGCTTCGGCCTCCTCGTCATTGATAACTTCGATCACGAATCCGCTTGCTTTCGCGATAGAATCCGCGATCATTTGTGCCGCGACCTGTTCGGTGCTTCCGTTTTTCCTGGGATATACGATGCGATACTCTCTTATATCGGTATCAGCTACGGCAAGTTCTTTGATGCGATACTCAAGAAGTTTCAAGTAGTTATAGGATTCTTTGAAGAATACACCTTCTTCGCCGTCCTTTTTCTGAAGCACGGAGAATATGAATTCCTGAATAGCATTCGCAGTTGCGTCATCGGAATGGCCTGCTATGACGATCTTGTTTCCATACTGCGCGTAGCCGAAATCGTTATATTTCAGCTTGCTGAGAAAATCTGCGGTTTCGGGGCGGTTGGTCTTTCCGACAAGAATCTCATATTCGCCCATCTTGTACGCGGGAATATCGTCGCGGTAGAAGTCATCCTTGAAAACAGAAACGCCGTAGTCTTGCTTCAATCTCTGATAAAAGCCCATAATAGTTTCCTTTAAGGAATCGCTGAGCTTTTCGGGGCGGATGACCGAATATTTTTCAAGGTCTGCTTCGAGTATAGCAGGAGCAGGAGGTTCGGTTTCGACGGGCGGCTCGGTTGCTTCGGTCGTCTGATGCGGCTCTGTTTCTTCATCTGCCGTGTTATTGCAGGAAACAAGCGAAAGCGCGAGTGACGCAAGCATTGAAATTACGAGGATCCAAATGGTAAGCTTACGGGTGATGTTTTTCATAATTACCTCACTTTAATCAATTATTACAATAATTATATCACCGACTAAAGAGAATGTCAACACGCAGAAAAAATTTTGGTATGTTTTTTAGATTTTCTATTGCATTTTAACGTGATTAGTGGTATCATATTATCATCATTTTGAAAAGCGAGGACATTGATTTGAAAGGATCCTTTGTCGCGGAGAATGATTCCGCGGAGCAGCTTAAAAAGTCGAATTTCCTTTTTGGGCTGTGTTTTTTAGCTTACACTTTTTCCTACTTCGGGCGTTACAACTACTCTGCCTGCCTTGCCTCAATGATGGGAGCGGGGTTACTTGATACCGAATTCGGAGGAATCATTTCATCAGCTTACCTGGTCTTTTACGGCGCAGGGCAATTCATAAACGGCAGACTCGGCGTAAAGGTCTCGCCGAAGATAATGGTTGCTACCGGCCTTCTCGGCTCGGGCGCGGCAAACATTCTTATGGGCAGTATGTCTGACAAGTACTTATTTCTGATCGTTTGGGCTGCAAACGGATTCTTCAATTCGATGCTTTGGTCTCCGATCATCAGAGTGTTTACCGATTGGATGACCCAGCGCCAGCGTTTGAAAGCGGGTGCAAATATTTCTCTGACGATCCCCGTTGGTATGTCTCTTTCCTATATAATATCGTCATTTATGCTTAAAGTTGCGGATTGGAGAGGAGTTTTCCTTGTCTGCGGTTCGCTTCTTTGCATCGGCGGTGCGATCTGGATATTCGGGATCACCGTGATAAAGCCTTACATAAAAACAATGTCCGAGAGAAATGCCGCTATCATAAGTGAAAGTCTTACGAAGATCAATGCTTCGGACACCAAGAAGCCTTCGCTTACGCTCAAGATATTCTTCGGCACGGGTCTGATTTTTATTGCGATCGTTGCTCTGTTTAACGGCTCGCTCAAAGATGCTGTTCTCAGCTGGGCTCCAACTTATCTCAAAGACACTTACGGCTTTACCGATTCCGCAGCTTCGCTTGTATCCACTCTTCTTCCCCTCTTCTCTGTTGCCGGTCCTTACGTTGCTATATTCATCGACAAAAAGATCTTCAAAAATGAGGTTGCCACATCGGGTGTTATTTTCGCGGCTGCGGCGCTCAGCCTTGTCGGAGTTGTATTGCTCAACGGTTCGCTTCCTCTGCTTGCGGTTGTGCTTCTCGCATTCTCGATGTGCTGTATGTGGGGTGTAAACACTATGATACTCACCTTTGT
>JAFQGP010000095.1 GCA_017415485.1 Clostridia bacterium | reverse complement strand
GGGATGATGATCACAGCAGCCAAAATTATGGCGAACAAAGAAACGTAACGTATTGTCTTTTTCATTATGATTCTCCTTTTCCGGTTGATGCCCGGCGTTGCCGGTTGGGTTTTCGGTTATTTCTGTTTCTATTATATCACGTATTATATGAATTGTCAACAAAAATATGTGCGGCACATCAAAGCGACGTGCCGCACATATAAATTATTTTACGCGAGCTTTGCAAGAGCTGCCTCGATTGCTGCGAGGGTCTCTTTATACTTCTCGAGCTTTGCCTTCTCGGCATCGACTACCTGAGCGGGAGCCTTGGCTACGAAGCCTGCGTTCGAGAGTTTGCCCTCGAGGCGCTTGATCTCGCCCTGGGTCTTTTCGAGTTCCTTCGAAAGTCTTGCTCTTTCCTTCTCCGTGTCGATGAGCTCGGAGAGAGGCAGATATACGGTTGCCGCGTCGGTGACGATCTGCGCTGCGTTATCGGCAGAGATCGCGCCCGCGAAATCAGCAGAGACCTCAACCTCGGATGCCGAAGCAAGACGGCAGAAGAAGGGATAGGTTGCGGGAGTGAAGGAATCCTCATACTTGGTCTCAAGGTAGACCTTGGTCTTTCTTGAGGGAGGAACGTTCATCTCGGTGCGTCTTGCGCGGATAGCCTTGATAACTGCTATGAGCTTGTCGGTATGAGCAGCATCGGTCTCGAAGTCGAGTGCTGCATCGTACTTGGGATAGCTTGCGATCATGATGCTTTCGGCGTCGCCCTCGTGAGGAAGTGCCTGATAGATCTCCTCGGTAATGAAGGGCATGAAGGGATGCAGGAGCTTGAGGGTGCCGGTGAGAACGTAAGCAAGAACGTTCTGCGCAACAAGTCCGCTTTCGCTTTCCTTCTCTGCAAGGCGAGCCTTGGAGAGCTCGATGTACCAGTCGCAGAAGATGTCCCAAACGAAGTCATAGAGATTCGAGAGGGCGATACCGATCTCGTACTTATCAAGAGATGCCTCAACAGCCGCGCAAAGCTTATTGAAGCGGCAGAGGATCCACTTATCCTCGGGAGCAAGCTTGAATGCTTCGGGAAGCTCAACCTTGTCGATGGTGAGGTTCATTCTTACGAAGCGCGATGCGTTCCAGAGCTTGTTTGCGAAGTTACGCGCTGCCTCGATCTTTTCATCCGAGAAACGCATATCGTTTCCGGGGCTGTTACCCGTTGCAAGGGCAAAGCGGAGTGCGTCTGCGCCGTAGGTCGAGATGATCTCGAGCGGGTCGATACCGTTGCCGAGGGACTTGGACATCTTTCTTCCCTGAGCGTCACGGACAAGGCCGTGGATGAGAACGGTGTCGAAGGGGATGGTGTCGGTATATTCGAGAGCCGAGAAGATCATTCTCGATACCCAGAAGGTGATGATGTCGTAACCGGTTACAAGTGTATTGGTGGGATAGAAATACTTCAGATCCTCTGTGTTATCCGGCCAGCCCATTGTCGAGAAGGGCCAGAGAGCGGAGGAGAACCAGGTGTCGAGGGTGTCGGGGTCCTGAGTCATATGACCGCCGCACTTGGGGCAGGTGTCAACGTGATCGGCGGAAACGACGGTCTCGCCGCACTTGTCGCAGTAATATGCGGGGATCCTGTGACCCCACCAAAGCTGACGGGAGATGCACCAGTCCTGGGTGTTCTCCATCCAATGGAAATAGTTTTTATCAAATCTTTCGGGAACGAACTTGATGCGTCCGTCGCGTACTGCCTCGATCGCGGGCTTTGCGAGGGGCTCCATCTTTACAAACCACTGAAGGCTGATCATAGGTTCGATGGTGGTGCCGCAACGGTAGCAGGTGCCGACCTCGTGCTTGATGTTTTCGATCTCGCAGAGGTATCCGCCCTCGCGGAGATCGTTGATGATAGCCTTTCGAGCCTCGTAGCGATCCATACCCGCATACTTGGGATATGCCTCGGTGATATTTGCATCCTCGGTGAGAACGACCTCCATCGGGAGCTTCTGACGGCGTCCGACCTCGAAGTCGTTGGGGTCGTGCGCGGGAGTGATCTTTACGCAGCCTGTACCCTTGTCGAGCTGTGCGTGCTCGTCGGCAACGATCGGGATGCGGCGTCCGACGAGAGGAAGCACGCAGTATTTGCCGATGAGATCCTTATATCTCTCGTCCTCGGGGTTGACAGCAACTGCGGTATCGCCGAGCATAGTCTCGGGACGTGTGGTAGCAACCTCAACGTATCCACCGCCGCCTACGAGGGGATACTTGATATGCCAGAAGTGACCGTCCTGCTCAACGTAGTCGACCTCTGCGTTAGAGATAGAGGTCTTACAGTGGGGGCACCAGTTGATGATACGCTCGCCGCGGTAGATGAGGCCCTTCTTATAAAGGCGCTCAAAAACGTCGCGAACCGCACGGCTGCAGCCCTCGTCGAGGGTGAAACGCTCACGGGTCCAGTCGCAGGAGGAGCCCATCTTCTTGAGCTGGGAAATGATCCTTCCGCCGTACTGCTCCTTCCAAGCCCAAGCGCGCTCGAGGAAGCCATCTCTGCCAAGGTCTTCCTTGGAAAGACCTTCCTTGCGCATAGCCTCAACGATCTTTGCCTCGGTTGCGATAGAAGCGTGATCGGTGCCGGGGAGCCAGAGGGTGCTGTAACCCGACATTCTCTTGTAACGGATAAGAATATCCTGAAGAGTGTTGTCAAGCGCGTGACCCATGTGGAGCTGACCGGTGATATTGGGAGGGGGAATAACTATGGAATAATGTTCTTTGCTGTAGTCGACTTCGGGGGTGAAATATCCCTTTTCGGTCCACATAGCGTAGAGTCTGTCTTCAAACTCTGAGGGATTATAGGTCTTCGGAAGGCCCATATTGATCTCGGAATTCATTTTTTATCGTCCTTTCAAATAATAAATTACAAAATAAAAAGCACAAACATCCCAAAACAGGACGCTTGCGCGCGGTACCACCTGTATTCATACCCGAAGGGCATGCTCTCACTATATCCTTTTTCGGGGATAATCCGTTCGGGACTACTTTGTTTCACCCCGACCGCTCCGCGGCGACTTCGAAGGCTTTCTCTGCGCACTCGCACCAACCGCGCGCTCTCTGAAAAGTGATGACCGTCTACTACTCCGCTTCACAGCGTTATTCAAATACTGATTAAGTATATCATTATTTTATCTATTTGTCAAGAGTTTTTTGCGATTTTACAGCAAATTTATCATTTATTAATCAAACCACTTGCATTTACGGTCACAATATGATATAATTAATATATTGTACCGCTCTCAAAAAAACTCAGCGGCAAAGAAAGGAAAAATCAAATATCTCATGGAAGGCGACCGATTATTTTGGCTTATTATGCTTCAGCTTGTGCTCATTGCGATTAACGCGTTTTTCGCGGCATCCGAAATGGCACTTGTTTCGCTCAACACAAATCTTCTCCGCAAGCAGGCGGAGGAAGGTGACAAAAAGGCCAAAAAACTTTTAGAACTTTCAGAAGAACCCACAGCATTTCTCTCTGCGATCCAGATCGCGATCACCCTTGCCGGATTTCTCGGCTCGGCGTTTGCGGCTGACAACTTCTCCGATCCGTTGACCAATTGGATATATAAGGATCTCGGATTCACGCTGATCGGCGAGGAAACGCTGAACTCGATCATGGTCATCCTGATCACGCTCGTGCTCTCCTATTTCACTCTTGTGCTCGGTGAGCTTGTTCCCAAGCGTCTGGCACAGCACTCACCCGAAAAGATGGCACGTTTCGTTTGTCCCGTTGTATCGGCGATCAAAACTGTGCTGAAGCCCATTATTTGGGTGCTCACAAAGTCGACAAACCTCTGCTTGCGCATCTGCGGCATCAATCCCCACGAGGAAGAAGAGCAGGTGACCGAGGACGAGATCCGACTTATGGTGGACATCGGCGAGGAAACGGGCACGATCGATGCGAACGCAAGTGAAATGATCGACAACATCTTTGAATTTGACAACAGTATCGCACGCACTGTCATGACCCGCGCGATTGACGTTGTGACGATCCGCAAGGATGCGAGTGACGAGGAAATATTCGATATTCTCCGCGAAAGCGCATACTCGCGCTATCCCGTATGCGGTGAGGATATCAACGATATCGTCGGTGTTCTTTATGCAAAGGATTACTATCTTGACCGTCTATCCCCGGATGAAAATAGACCTATTGCGGATCTTCTCCGCCCCGCTCACTTTGTACCCGAGACTGTAAAATGCGACGTGCTTTTCCGCGAGATGCAGAAGAGCAACCGCCACATTGCTATAGTCGTTGACGAATTCGGCGCGGTAAGCGGTATCATCACTCTTGAAGACCTTGTTGAGGAAGTTATGGGTAACATCTATGACGAATACGACGAGGAAGAAAAAGAAGAGGAAGAAAAGGATATTACCGAAATCGAAGAAAATGTCTGGCGCGTTGCGGGCTTTGCGGAGACCGAAAAGCTCGCCGAGGTTATCGGATTTGCCCTGCCCGAGGATGCGGATTTCTCTACCCTTGGCGGTATGATCATGAACGAGCTTTCTGCCATTCCCGATGACGGAGTTGCCGATATCGAAGTCGAGACCTGTGGCTTACATATAAAAGTCGAAAAGGTTGAGGACAGACGTATCGAATGGGCGATCGTTACAAAACTCGCCGTTCCCGAAGACGAGGACAATAATTCAGATGATTAATACAAGAGCGGATGCCGTCGGCATCCGCTTTCCCTTTAATTGTCGTCCCAGATATTATTCTGCGAGCCGTCGTATCTCTTTGTTTCTCCGGGCTCGTTGAGGTATGGGGAATACATCATTATCGCGGAGTTCTGCACGAGAAGCTCCTCGTCGATAAATTCTCCGTCGAGTGTAAGCTTTTGTTTATAAAGCTCGTTGTGGCGCGTGTACCCGCCCCAAATCTCAAGCCGCATCTCGTGATTGCGCTCGACCACCTCGTATTTTACCGTTGGCTCGTTTACAACTCTCCATTCGCCGACGAGATCGTCCTTTTCGACGGTCAGGCAAAGCTGAAAGACTTCGCTTGTGTCGTTGCGGATCATCAGATCTACATGGGGATAAAAGCAGGTTGCTCCGCTTGCAAAGGGCTGTGTGCGGTTGGCATCGGGAAAGACGTCATAGCCGTGGCGGTGGCGTTCAATGACCGTAAGAGGCGTGTGCGCGGTCATCCAGAAGATCATATTTGCAAGTTGACAAAGTCCGCCGCCGACACCGGGCGTGATCTTGCCGTTGCGGAGTATCATACCGTCAAGAAAACCGCGGCGGTACGTGGGCTTGCCGATAAGGCGCCAATAGCTGAATATTTCGCCCGGGCGCAGAAGAAGTCCGTCCATTCTTGCGACGGCGATCTTCAGATTTGTAACTTTATTTTCCTGCATCCACATCTCAAGATCCTTGAGCTTGCGGCGCATTGGGGTTCGGTGAGTGAAATATACGACCGGGAAGCGCTCTTCGGTGCGCTTCTTGGCAAATTTATGCTCCATAGTCAGCCATTTCAGCCTACGGCGGGCGCCGTAATAAGCACATCCGAGCTTAAAACGAAGAGGTGAGCGGTCGATGGGTTTTTCCGAGCGTTTCATAATATCTATTCCTTTCGTTTTTCTTTATTATATCACATACAGGCGTTTTTTGCAAGATTTTTTGCTTCGACATTTTTCGGACAAATAATATATTATAATATATGGTATAATTAGTTTACAAATGACGAAAGGAGAACCGAAATGGCAAATGTATTTGATTATATCAAATGGCGGGGAGACCTGAGCTTTGAACAATCGCCGCTTAATGAAATAGATGCTCTGATATTTTGCGAGCTTTCATATATATTCTTTGAAGGCATTGTGCCGGAGAATCCCGATGAAGGATATGTCACGCTTGCCGAGGCGGCAGAAGTGTTTTTTGAGCGAAATGCGGGGCTTGACGAGATCAGACTTGGCGAACTTGTGCCCAAGGAGATCGTTCCGCTCTTCCGAATGGCTGCTTCATCAAAGAGATTTTCGGAGATACCTCTTGCGCATTTTGTCAACGTCATCGACGATGAAACAGTCGAGCAGTTTTCGGCGATCTCCTTTTTCCCGGATGACGACAGCATCTTCATCGCGTACAGAGGCACGGACGATTCGATAACGGGTTGGCGCGAGGATTTCAGAATGGCATTTCTGACTCCTGTTCCCGCGCAAAATCGAGCCGAGGAATACCTACTAAGGGCATCAGAGGGCGCAAAGACGATCTATATCGGCGGTCACAGCAAGGGCGGAAATCTTGCTTTGTGGGCGGCGATGAATTCGCCCGATGAGATCGCGGAACGAATTGAAAAAATATACAACTTTGACGGGCCCGGATTTCTTGATGACATTTGGGAAGGAGCGCATTATGAGCGCATCACGCACAAAATATCAACAGTTATCCCTACTGGCTCGATAGTCGGTCTGCTCCTCAAATATGACAAGCACTACCGCGTCACGAAGTCGAGCGCTAAAAACTATCTTCATCAGCACGACGCGCTGACATGGGAAGTTGAGGGCGTTGAGTTTGTTTGCGATGAGGATGTTGCCCCCGACGTCAAACGCGCAAACGAGATGGTCGGCAAATGGATCTACTCTATGGAGCCCGACGACAGACGCGCTTTTGTTGAAGGATTTTTTGATATTCTCTGCTCCACGAGCGCCAAAACCGTCACCGATCTTGCCGAGAACCGAAGCGCGGTCATAAAGGCTTTTTCGAACATTGAGCCCGAAACCAAACAAGCACTTATGTCGGGTGTGAAATTCTTTCTCGGCGAGGGCAAATCTGCCATAACAGAGTCGAGTCGCGAGCTTTTGAAGAAAAAGCCTGAAGATGAATCAGCTAAAGCAGAACCGATAAAGGCGCCCGTCAAAAAGGTAGTCAAAAAAGTACCCGTGCGAAAGGCTGTTCCCAAAAGGAGGCATCATTCTGCAATCCAAAGAATGAACAAAGAATCGCTTTACAGGGCAAGAAAGATCATAAAAAAGTAAAAGGATCCCGACCGTGCGGTCGGGATCATCATTATATAATATTGATTTGGCACATTTTCATTGTGGTCAGCGCGGCGGCGTGGGTATCGGGAGTTACACCGGCGCAGGCATCCGCAACAACCGAAACCTCGATCTCGGGAAGTGCGGCTTTGATGAGCATGGCGTTGGAAACCACGCATATGTCGGTGCAAAGACCGACGAGGATGACCTCGATCTCCTCTCTTTCCGCAAGCTTTACGATATAGTCGCAAAGCTCGGTTGAGCCGAAGGTGGGCTTGTCGATTATCTTACAGCCTTCAAGCGCGGGAGCGATCTTCGGATGGATCTCCCAGCCCGGCGTGCCCTTGATGCACTGCGGCACGGGGAGATGGCGGCCTTCGCGGGTCGACATATACTCTTCGGGATGGGTATCGCGGGTGGCGATTATATCCTCCTTATCGTATTTTGCAATTTCGCGCAGAACGTTCGGGATGATCGCGACAGCCTCCGCTGTCCCGAGCGCGCCGTCAACGAAATCGGTCTGCATATCAATAACAAGTAACAGTTTTCTCATTTTGCACCTCAAATAAATTTCAGAATATCTTCAACGGTCTCGGCAATGTATTTTGCGCCCGAAGCCTCGAGCTCTTCTCTGCCGCCGTAACCGTAAAGGACGCCAATGCAGTCAAATCCCTGCTCGCGCGCGCCGTTCACGTCCTGATCGCGATCGCCGACCATTATGCACTCGCTTACGTCGGTCACGCCGAAGGTTTTGAGAGCATAAGCGATGACCTGACCCTTCTTTGCGCGCGAATAGTCCATCGTCGCGCCGGCAACAAGGTCGAAATACTTCGTAAGATCGAAATGATCGAGTATCTGCTTTGCAAAATGCTCGGGCTTGGATGTGGCAAGGATGACCTTTTTACCCGTTTTTCTCACTGCTTCAAGCATCTCGGGCACGCCGGGGTAAACAAGATTTTCAAATATTCCGCGGTCGCGGTAGTATACGCGGTATTCGTCGACCGCCTCAAATGACTGCTCCTCGGAAAAACCGAAATAAGTCTGAAAAGCCCACGAAAGAGGCGGGCCGACGAAGCGATTGAGCGTGCTTTTGTCCTCGACCTCGATATTCCAGCGCTTGAGTGCATAGGCAACGGAGTTGGTGATACCGATAGCGGAATCGGTCAGCGTACCGTCAAGATCGAATAACACGTATTTGTATCCATTACTCATAACAATTCCCCCGAAGGATTTTTATTTATTATACCATAGAAAAAAGAAAAAATCAACATTGCACTTGACTTTTATAAAGAAATGTGGTAAACTATTAAGGCAATTTGCGGGTGTGTGCGGAACCAATTCCGTCACCCCGCTCGTAAACTCGCGGGTGTGTGCGGAACCAATTCCGCCACCCAGCTCATAAATTCGCGTGTGTGGCGGAATTGGCAGTTTCGATGGCGAGCGCGCCCTGTGGGCGATAAAGCGAGCCTGAGAAAGCGCAGCAACAACGAGATTTGCGACCCAAGGGAGCAAATCGACTATGTTGCAAGCCGTCTCGCGCAAACTTATTTTTATATCTTTTATCAGCGGGTGTGGCGGAATTGGCAGACGCGCAAGATTTAGGATCTTGTGTTAATTCGTGCAGGTTCGACCCCTGTCACCCGCACCATCAAAGGGCAATGAAAAAGATATTGCCCAAGAAACCCCCGATTTTATCGGGGGTTTCGCCGTTTCTACGGTCGAAATTTTTACAAGCGATTTTGTAGATGTGAAAAAGGTGTTTTTCCCTTTCTGTAGT
>JAFQGP010000094.1 GCA_017415485.1 Clostridia bacterium | reverse complement strand
GGAGGTTTTCGCTCCTTCACTCCGCGCCCGAAGGGCGCACGATATGCCTTCGGCGTGATATATCCTGCGGATGCGATATATCACTTCGTGATGCGATATGTTCCGCACGGCGGAACGTAAAGGAAAGAATCCGCCGCGGCGGATTCTTTTCGATTTTATTATATTACGCCCTTGGTTTTGCTTGGGCGGAAGAATTTCGCACCGGTGCTGACTGCCCACCCTGTCCCTCCCGCAAGCGGGAGGGGATTTTGGGGTGCGTGAGCTTCCTTGTTTAGCTCTAAATTGCGTTTTTGCCTTTGCCGCGATATGCCGCCTCGCGGCACAAATTACGTCCGCGAAGCGGACATATCGTATGAGCAACGCGAATATATCGTGTTTACCCCTATGTTATTCTTCTCTTACAAGAATAGATTCACCATCTTTGAGAGCCTTGACCGTGTATTTCCCTTCGGAAACAAGCGATAAATAGTCAGCTTTTTTCAAGTCTGTATAGTGGCACAAGAGAATGCCTCGAAAGAGCGAAAGCCCGAAAAGATCCGCTAAACCGAAGGTGTCGGTATCGTATTTTGCAACGTGCGAGAGGTCGGCACTTGCTATGTGCGCACCTGCACTGCCGCCGATGTAAAGGACTCCGTTTTGAACGTAATCAATGATTGCCTTGTCTAATCCCGATTCGCGTATGCGTTTCATTGTCCCGTAGGTGTTGCCGCCGCTGATATAGATCGCATCAATATCAAGATCGAAATACTGCGCGGGATTGAAATAATCGGCAATATATATGTTTTTCTTTTGAAAACCGAAAGATGATATACGAGATTCGTATTTTCCGCTTTTGATTGCGGCTTCGGTCGCCTTCTCATTTGGAAAAAAGAGGATACGGCAATCCGATACGGGTTTGGGCAGATGTTTGTGTATGAATTTAGCCGACTCGGGGTGCCCGAAGTCGCAAGATGATAGGATCAGTTTCATTTTATACCTCTTTCCATTCAAGATATCCGCTTGTAAAGGGCAGATGATCGAATTTTTTAGTCCCGACGTGCTCAAATCCGTTTGTTATATACCAGTTTTTTAGAACCGTGCTTTCCTCAATAATGCCGATCTTTATCTTTGAGCCGCCGAGAGATCTTACCGTTTCTTTGGCATGATCAAGCAGTTGTTTTCCGAAGCCGTTGTGCCTGAATTCGGGCAGGATCGCAAGATTATGAAGCTCATACGCTTTATCAGCCTCTTTCGAAAGTGACATATATCCAATGATCCTTTTATCGGTATAAAGACCGAACATCAGCCAGCCCCACTTCATTTGCGTTTCAAGATAGGAAAGCGGGATAAAGCTTGTGTGCTTGGGGCAATTTTCTTTTGTTAAACCGAATTCGTCTGTGACCGTGGCGAAGCTTTGATGAATAACATCAAGACATTCGGGGAGATTGTCTTTAGTAACTTTAATAATTGAAATTTTCATTTTTATTCCTTTCTTGAAATGGCAAGTAAATTAAAAACAGTGCAAATCGAAATCCTTCGACTTGCACCGTAATATCCAACATGATCGGTTATACCGATTTATGGGTACGACAATACAAGCCCGACGAAAACTGCTGTTCGCCGCGCTGGGTGGTGGTATTCATATTGATAATGAATGCGTAAACCGTCATTGCCGTAGTCCTTTCCGGAAATATTTGCATAAGTATATCACATTATTTTGGAATTGTCAAGGGGATTTTTGATCAATCCCCGTTTTTTCAATGCTTCTATAACTATCCCTATGATAACGGAAGCGAAAAAGATAAATCCCCAGATCGCCCAACCGTAATGGGTGTGGCCGTACTTGTCTCCCGGATTGGGGCCGAAGATCACGCCGGCGAGGAATCCGACTGTGAAACCGCTCAGGGTCGTGATCGAATACAGGTGCTTCCCGATAAATGAGGGGAGGATCGAGATCGCGGCGGCGATGTAGAACATATTACTGCTCAGCAGCCAGCCGTAGAGATAGCTGTGCTTTCCCGAGGTCGGTGCGCCGAACAGCCACGCGAGGAAGGCGAAGTCGTGATCGCACCAGATGATCCTGCCGATCAGATAGAAGACCATATACCCCGCCGCGATGCAAAGCGCAACGATGGCGTTCCTTTTCATCTTCTCTTTGAATGCCGCGCGCTTCTGCTCTTGTTCCATTTTATACATATAATAGATCTGCTCCGCGGGAGTCGGGGTGTTTTGCTCGTCGTTTTTTATCAGCAGATCGACGGAAGTGCCGAAGATCTCCGCAAGCTTGAAAAGCTTTTCCGTGCTCGGCGCGGATTGATCGGTCTCCCATTTTGTAACTGCCTGGCGACTGACACCGACAAGCTCGGCGAGCTTTTCCTGCGACATCCCGCAGTTTTTTCTTTGTTCTTTTATTCTTTCGCCTAATGACATTTCTATCACCTCCGCTTACAGTATAGCAGATTTTTGAGTAATTTTCAACCAACTATTCGGCAACTATTGGTTGCAACTGTACTTTTTTATAATAATCCCCCGAATTCATCGGAGGATCGTATGTTTATTATAATGCCATTTCAAAAAAGAAGCTTATGATAAATGTGCTCAAAAGCAATATGGCGAGTGCTTTGAAGACCACGCTTCGGAGCTCGAGGAATATCATTCTTTTGACATCTGTTTCGGTCATACCTATCGAGAGATAGGCGCGCGCGGATTCCTTTCGGGCGGCAATCTGTATGCGAGCCATAAAGAAGGCTTGCAACAGACCTATGATGTAACAATATTATATATATAAAGCGCAGACTTGTCAAGTAGTTTTGCCTGATCATCGTTTTGGCAGTAACAACTGTTAAAATTCTGCGCGGATACAAAGATTATATTTAGTCCCCATCTAATATTTTTGCCGCAAACGGCAAAAATATTAGATGGGATGGCCTTAGCATACTATTCCCAACCGGTTCGTCACCTTTACGCCGATTATTATGGCACAGTTTACATCAACAAAAACAGCCTGATAATTTTCTTCACTTATAAGGTTTGATGTCGAACCCGTTGAGCCACGCTTTCGTGGGTTTGGACTCGAGACCAAAGGCGGTAAGGTAGAAAAGCTTTCCCGAATTGTTGCCGAATATTGTGACACGGGAGGGGATTTCGTCAGATTCTTCAAGCAGCTCGTCCAACTCATCGACTATTTCCAGTCGATATTTCTCGTACACGATCAGTTCCTTATCGCCGTCGGTCATAGTGTATTTCACGGTCTTAAATTTTCCGCTTGATGTTGAATAATAATATTCGGTGTTGTCGGGATTTTCAACGACTTGGGTTACCGTTACGTTTGGGTTTTCAAATAAGTTTTCGTTCTCATAGTGCCGATTGTATACTTCTTCGTTAACGTAATGGTAGTATATCTGGCAGTTCTCGTCGGATGATAGGAGAGAAAATGAATACAGCTCTCCGCTCCAATAGACGCTTGTGAGATCAAAACCTTTAGGATACACGGGGACTTGAATGTCGTTGAAATCGCAAATAATGATTCCGTTTGAATCCTTTTTGAAAGCTTTGTTTGCAATCTCCAACTGACTGTCGGTTAGCTTTCCGTTTGCTACGGTATCAATAAATTCTTCGACAGAATCAAATTTAATATCAGCGAGCTGGCTCATAGAGTTGCCGGGGAGATCATCGGCAAGAATCAGATACGATTTATCGCCGATCGTTTTGAATCCATACCGTTCGTTATCCTGCAAAGTTATCTCGTTTCCGCAGCCGACAATACAGATCAATGCGAGGGATAAACAACAAACAGAAATCAATCTTGTTATGATACGTATACGTTTCATAATATACCTCCATTGGAAAGTAAAGCTATTAGTCTTTGATTCAATTATATCATACCGTATCGAGCTTGTCAATAGATGATCCCGAAATGATTCGTCACCTCTGCGCTGACTGTTATGGAGTCCTTTGAGAACGTGAAGCGGAGGTTGTCTTTTTCGGCTTTGATGGCGGTGCCGGATTCGGTTACGGTGAAGCCTTGGGCGGTCATAGTCGATCTGATCTCTTCGGGGGTGGACGCGAGCGAAAGACCGTAGAGCGTAACGGCGGGGTCGGTGATCGTGATGCGGGTGATGCAGAGCGAATTGCTTGAATAGTCGGGGTAATTCGTCACGGTGTAGATGACGCAATGCTCGGGGTCGATCTGCTGACCGTCCTCGTCGAGCGTGGGGACGTAGCCCGTGCCGTAGTATTCCCAGCCGCCCATAATGCCATATTTGGGTTGATATGAGGAGAAATCGAAATCGTTCACGTCCTGCGTTATCCAGAATTCAAGATCGTGCTCGGGCTCGATCGGGTGGGGTGTGCAGGAGGGGAGAAGGAGGATGGCTGAAACTAAGAGAATGATGAACTTTTTCATTTTTGCCTCACTTTTCTGTGCGGAAGGAGTAATAAACCGTTCCGTTGTATGTTTGAGAGCTCCACGAGGCGATGACTTCGTAGAGGTAATCGCCTGATTTGACCTCTATCAGATTGCCGTTGACTGCGATCTCCTTGTAGCTGTCGTGGTCGTTTGTACTTAAATTGTAGCGTTTGACCGTGATCTTTGACGGATTGCCTTCTAAATTCAAGGTCAGCGTTGTCTTTTGGGCGACCTTGATCGCGGGAACTTTGTCCTTACTTTCAAGCGGATGCGAGCTGTCGGCACATACGCCGCTGCCCGTGCCGTCTTCGTTTTCAACGTACCAAGAATAGGTTCCGCGCCAGGCTTGGATCGTAGAAATGCCGTCGCTTACCGAAAGGTGAGAAGGCTCGGCGGGGAAGTTTGATGCTTGCGCGGGCAGGCTTGCGCGGTCGGTATACATCCTTGTTTCCTCGCAGATCGTGCATTTATCGACCGCGGTGTGCTGATCGAAATTGGCGGTTCGTTGCCAACTGTGTTCGCATTCCTTGGCGCACCCCGAAAAAGCGGGGAGGCAGAGGGAGAGCGTGAGGATAATTAATAGGATTCGTTTCATTATATACCTCTTTTCGGGCTTATTCCCACGAGGGATCGACGTCGCCGAACAATTTAGCTAAAAGCGCGTTTACATTGGCTTTGTCGCTTTCGGTTAATGCCAGAGCACGATTGTTTTCAATATCAATAAATGTTCCGCATTCGGAATGATAGCGCAAAGATCTGTCATCAAAAGTGAAAGTGTAATCGTGTCCGCAGTTGGTGATGCCGTTTGTCCATTTGCTGTTGTTGAGAAGGTCGAGGATAAGCGCGGATTCATAATCGACAACAGATATATTATTGTAATTTATGCCCATTGCCCCCGAGTAACTCAGATCTTTGCAGGAATGGAGGACAAGCGAGAGAAGAAGGATCAAGACCGATCCGATAATTAGTTTTTTCTTCATAGAATTCCCTCCTATTCAAATGAAAGCGATGCGAACCATTCATCGTTCCACACTTCGGCTCTGCCTCTGACCTCTATCAGCAGGTCGCCGTATACGAACGCAGTGTTGTTTCTCGGGTCGTCATTGTACTCACAAACCAAAGCCGTGACTTCGCGGTCGCGGAGTTTTATATTCTTTTCGTAAATGTTTTTGTGTCGGGTGCCGAGGTTGTTTACGTTTGGGGAATTCGGGGAGAGTTGCTTTATTACCGCAGAAGTCGAAGGATCATTGTCTGTTTCAATGCTTTCGGGCAAATATGTGATCTTGATAAAGAAATTCTCGCCCGTTGAAACTTGCGGGTAATATGCTATCCACGGCAGACCGTAAAGCTCTTTGACTAAAAAGGTGATGTTTGAGAATCCTTCTTTATTGCGGTAAGTGATCGGTTTTCCGTCGATCATAGGCTGTGGGAATGATCTGTCCGAGTTGACTTTGTCAACGAATTTGGTGTAAGGCTCGCCCATAAACGCCTTAAAGCCCTGAATAGTATAAGAACTTTTGGATATATCGTATTTTCGGAAATCCTTTATCATTTCCTTGTAGCTGTCAAAATGAAAGGTGGTCTGATAGAGCCCCGGCGCGGCTTCGGGGCCGGGAACAACAGTGGAATCGTAGAAATCGGGCTCCTTCGTGCACCCCGAAAAAGCGGGAAGGCAGAGGGAGATCGTGAGGAAAATTAATAGGAATCGTTTCATAATCGCACACTCCTTTTTAAGGCAAAGAGCATATCCGCTCCGTGAAGAATTTGTGATCGTGATCGATGCCGCAACCGCCGCCTTCGAAGAAGCCTTCGTATTCTATGATGATCTCGGCGGTCAGGCAAAGGTAGCCTTCGCTGTCGATCGAAAGATAGAAGTGGCTTCTTTCGTCGTATTTCTCAAGCTGCTTTTCGAGCTTTTCTTCCGCCGCGCGGATCTTTTCTTCGGTCGCGTAGGGCAGATATGCGGCGTACTCGCCGTAGTCGCCGTATACGTCCCCTATGGTTTTATCGGCGTTAAGTTTTACCGTATAGGACTCATAGGTTCTGTAATCGCCGATCATAAGTTTGTATCTTACGAAATAATCACCGTTTTTGCCTTGGACGATGCTGATTTGGTAATGATCGAGCGATTCGATTGGGTACTTTTTCAGTATTTCGGCATTCGCGAGTTCAATGATGGAGCGTTCTTCGTCGGTTAGGGGAGCTTCGGATACAACGGCTTGTTGCAAGGTTTCGGTTGGAGCCTCAAGCTCTTCAACCTCCCGCGGCTTTTGCTTGCAGGATATCATAACCGAGGCAAGCAGGAGAAGGGAAAGGCATATTGATAGGATTCGTTTCATATTTTTTCTCCTTTATGCTGTTAATTGTCCAATTCATACAGCAATGAGCTAAAGCGATTTGCTTCCTCGAAGATCATTTCATACCGCAATCCGCCCTCTGCCATGATGTATTTGTTGCAGGAATGATACACGGTCGTGATTTTCCCGTTTTTATCTTCGATCGATATGACCCATGCCATGCCTGTCTCGGAA
Organism: Clostridia bacterium; assembly: GCA_017415485.1. Lineage (GTDB taxonomy): Bacteria > Bacillota > Clostridia > Oscillospirales > CAG-272 > CAG-390. The sequence goes on along the minus strand of JAFQGP010000094.1, from coordinate 311 downwards.
GGAAGTCCCAAATAGGGAGTCAGATGCAGGCTTTCAAGATAATCAACGATCGCCTGCGCGTCCGCACCTTTGAATGAATACTCATATCCTTCCGGCGACGACGTTACGGAGATGCTTTTGATGTTGTTTTCATCAAGATTCGGCAGCCCGCACCCCGAAAGAATGGGCAGGCAGACGGCGATGGTGAGGATCATTAATAGAATTCGTTTCATAAGTTACCTCCGTATGGTACGAGGGATTTGTAAAATTAGCATAATAATTAATCGAACGAGTTTGTAGGGGACGGCGCCTCGACGTCCCAAGCCCAATGT
>JAFQGP010000093.1 GCA_017415485.1 Clostridia bacterium | reverse complement strand
TGTAACGCTCGTAGTAATCGAGCAAAAAGAGCAGATTGTGCGGTGTCGGAAACTTCGGCGCTCGTCCGAATCCGCCGTGTTTTGCGTCATAGATGCGCTCATATTGCGACACTGCCAAGTGTGTTAGATCAATATCCGCTATATCCGACACGCTCTCCGGGCTGTTCAAATGCTCAATAATTTTCTCCGAATCCCTCAAGAGCATATCGCGGTCGGATACCCATTTTTCGTGTATGGCGAGCAGTAGCTCCCGAAAGCCTATCATACCGCCCCGTGAGGTTTTGGGAAAATAAGTTCCAGCGAAAAACGGCTTCTGATCTGCCGTCATAAAGATGCTGGTGGGCCAGCCGCCGCTTCCCGTGAAGGCTTGACAGACCGCCATATAGACACTGTCTATGTCGGGACGCTCCTCTTTATCAACCTTGATGGATATAAAATATTTATTCAAAATCTCGGCTATTTCTTCGTCCTCAAAGCTCTCGTGAGCAAGCACGTGACACCAATGGCACGCACTGTATCCGATACTTAAAAATATGGGCTTGTCCTCCCTTGCCGCGAGTTCAAACGCCTCGTCGCACCAAGGATACCACTCCACGGGATTATCCTTGTGTTGAAGTAAATAGGGGCTTGTTTCCTTTGCCAATCGATTGCTCATATCTTCACCTCCGTTATCTCTTTTATTTTCGGCATTTCCGAAGTGATCTATACGAGATTTTGACAGGTATGTAAGACCCGAAAATCACAAATACTATTCATATCACAAATCGGAGGTAAAAAGAAGACGAAAGACGAAATGCCGGTTGGCTTTGCTATGGCGCTTGCGATGAATCCCGAAGCTATGCAGAAGTTCGGAACGCTCAGCGAGGAACAAAAGCAACAGATCATCGCAGGAACACACGCGGTAAAAAGCAGAGATGAGATGCGTCACTACGTGGATTCTCTGGTAAACGGCAAGTGATGAGTATGGATTCTATTTGGGAAGATACTGCAAAGCGTGTGCATTTTGATGCTTTGAGTAGCAATAAAAACACCGACATTTTGATCATCGGAGGCGGGATCACGGGGATTTTATGCGCCTATAAGCTAAAAAATGCGGGCGTGGATTGTATACTGGTCGAGGCGAATGAGATCAGCGGTGGTATCACAAAAAACACCACGGCGAAGATCACTTTGGGGCACGGTTTGATCTACGACAAAATGATCAAACGCTTTGGTGAGGATAAAACACGCCTTTACATTGACGCACAAAACAAAGCAATCAAAGAATATGCTCGGCTTTGTGAAAAGATCGATTGCGACTATGAAACGCGGGATAACTACGTATATTCTATGGGTGACCGCAAGAAGATTGAAAAAGAGGTCGCCGCCTTGGGGCGTCTCGGTATGAAAGCCGAGTCCTTGGATGCCTGCGAGCTTCCGTTTACGGTCGCAAGGGCGGTGCGCGTGAGAGATCAAGCGCAGTTCCACCCGTTGAAATTTCTCTATACAATTGCAAAAGATCTGCCAATCTACGAGCATACTAAAGTCGTGGAACTGATGCCGCACAAGGCAATCACCAATCACGGTGAAATCACCTACAAAAAACTGATTATTGCAACTCATTTTCCGATGCTCAATAAACATGGCTTGTACTATCTCAAACTCTATCAGCATCGTTCCTACGTTCTTGTACTCAAAAACGCCAAAAAAGTAGAAGGAATGTATGTGGATGAATCGGACACGGGACTGTCCTTCCGAAGTTACGGCGATCTTCTGCTCCTCGGCGGTGGCGGACACCGAACTGGCAAGCAAGGCGGTTGTTGGCAGGAGCTTGAAGATTTTGCCCGTAAGTATTACAAAAATGCCGAGATCGTCGGCAAGTGGGCGACGCAGGATTGTATGACGCTTGATGATATCCCTTATATCGGTCAATATTCAAAACCCACGCCCGACGTCTTCGTTGCAACGGGATTTAACAAATGGGGCATGACCAACGCCATGGTCGCCGCAGATATTCTCTGCGATCTCGTTCAAGGAAAGCCCAACCCTTATGCTGACGTTTTCGACCCCTCACGCACGGTTCTTCATCCACAGCTTGCGGTAAATGCTTTTGAGTCTGCAATCGGACTTCTTACACCCACCGCGCCCCGATGTCCACACCTCGGTTGCGCCCTTAAATACAACAAAGCCGAACACACCTGGGACTGCCCCTGCCACGGCTCACGTTTCACTGAAGACGGCGAGCTGATCGACAATCCCGCGACGGATGATAAAAGGATGTAGCAGTATATGCCCTCGCATTATGGGAAATAATAGTATCAAATCCATGAACGGAGGTCAATTTTGCTATGTTCAAACACGAAAAACAGTTATTTCATCCCGTAGAGGTCGAAAGACCGAATCCGCAGTATGCGGTGTTGCTTCAAGAGCAGCTTGGTGGCGGTAACGGCGAGCTTAAGGCAGCTATGCAGTATATGTCGCAGAGCTTTCGAATCAAGGATCCAGAGATCAAGGATCTTTTCCTTGACATAGCCGCGGAGGAGCTGGGGCATATGGAGATGGTGGCGCAGACCATCAATCTGCTCAACGGTCACGACGTGGACGCCGCCCGAGTGCAGGCGGGTGAGGTGCAGACGCACGTTCTGCTTGGACTGAATCCCGGGCTTATCAATTCCTCGGGATACTCGTGGACGGCGGATTACGTGACCGTTACGGGTGACCTTTGCGCCGATCTGCTCTCCAACATTGCATCCGAGCAGCGAGCCAAGGTGGTTTACGAATATCTCTATCGCCAGATCGAGGATAAGAAG
>JAFQGP010000006.1 GCA_017415485.1 Clostridia bacterium | reverse complement strand
TCCACTTACTTCGCATTATCGCAAAGCTCAACCAATCTCCTGCACACCGTTCCCGCAAACTCTGCGGCGTCCTTTTGGAGCGCTTGGGGCATATTGGAAAGATACTGATCGGCAACGAGGACGGCATAGCCTTCAAAACCGATCTTTGCGACGGCGGGCATGATGCTTTCCCATTTGATATTGCCTCCGCCGATCATGGGGGGAAGTCCCGCGTCGGTATGGCCGCGGCTGTCGCTGATGTGCATGAGAACGAGCCGGTCGCCGATCTTCTCTACTGCACGTGCCTGATCCATTGTTACGGGATGGGCGTGACCGCAGTTCCAGCAAACTCCTCCGCCGAGTGCTTCTGCAAGCAGAATGACCTCCTCCGCGCTCTCACCGAAGCGGCGGCGCAGGCGGTATGCGCTTGAATAATAAACGTTCTCGACAGCGATCTTAACGCCGGAACACTCCTGCTCAACGCACTCTTTAAGCATCGCATAGTGCTCGAGGTTGGTCTTCACATTCACTTCTCTGTCGTATTCCGCGTCAATGTGATTGTCAACGGGATGAATGACGACAAATTCAGCTCCGAGAATGTGCGCCGCCTTTGCGGCACGTGCGGCATCGATGCGCGCTTTCTTTATATCTTCCTCGGTGGCGTTGCCTTCGGGAATGTAGAGCATAGGATCGTGCAGGGCGTGAACCGAAACGGTCTTGAAGCCCGCATCATCCAAAGCTTTGCGAAGCTCTGCAAAATTGTTTTCCCACGATTCATCGGCAAAGAGAGCCGCGCCGAGACCGCGTGAAAGATCGATCTCTATCGCGCTCATACCTGCGGCTTTGATAAGCTGAAGGCTTTCGTTAAGTTCAAGAGCGCCCTCGCGGGAACGCTCGGAAAAATTCAAAGACGAAGCAAATTTCATATTATTTCTCACTTTCGTAAGTATATGGAATAATTATAGCTTAAAATCCAAAAAAAATCAACCCTTTGCCCGAAAAAGCATTGACTTTTTATACAAAATATATTATAATTGACTCAAAGAAATTTGAAAGGAGAAGCTCCATGAAAAAGCTTATCACCCTCGTAATCACTCTCGCGATGATCGCCTCTCTCTTCGCCCTTCCCTCCGCGGCTCTCACAGAGGCAGAGATCACCGGCGCAAAATTCACAGTTCTCCAGCAGTCCATCAACGGTTACTCCTACACCGCAGACGACGTTCTCTTTGCAGGTAAATACTGCATGAGAGGTATGGCTATCTCGCAGGACGGCAAGTATATGTTCGGCGGATTCCTTAACCCCAACGGCTCCTCGGCTATCGAAATGTTCGAGACCGCAACGGGTAAGATCGTTTCGGGTATCCAGTACATCCAGTCCGAAAACAACAAGTCCTCCTACCCCAAGGGACTTGCAACCGACGACCGCGGATACCTTTATGCAGGCCTTGCTTACAACCCCAACAATACTCAGGCTGACCTTGCTATCTATACCTACGCGGACGGTCTCAAGCTTGTAAGCCACACCACCGTCAAGACCACCTCCCCCGACATCAAGACCGGTGTAAACGGCGTTGCCGTCGAAAAGGTAAACGGTACCTACTACGCATACATTGTTGTCAACTACGACGTTGACTACCTCATCCGCGTTAACGTAAACGACCCCGCAAATCCCGTTCTTGACAGCGCATTCGGTGAGGGCGGCGTTATCGACCTTCAGAAGGAGCCCTACAGCCTCAAGGAAGCAAACTACCTTGACGTTGACACCGACGGCACCATCTATCTCGGTTGCCAGACCCAGTCCGACAGAGTCCTTATGATCCTCTCCGCAGACGGAACAATGATCCAGGCTCAGATTCCCCACCCCACCGCTTACGGCGTTGCTCTTTGGGGCGATTACATCTTCGTTTCCACCCAGAAGACCGGAAACATCGGCGTTTACAACAAGTACAGCTACCAGCCCGTAGGCACTCTTGCTATCTCGACCGATAACATCCTTCTTCCCATCACCCGCGACGATATTCTTATCAACGTCGGCGCAAGCTCGATCTGCAACGTTGCGGTAATCAACGATATTCTCTTCCTCGGCGACCAGGCGGGCGATGCAAACGGCTGCGATCAGATCTTCGCAGTTGGTCTTACCGACGCTGCAGCAAAGACCGTTGCTTCCTGGAGTGAAGCCATCGGCGCACGCCTTGCAGTAGCATATCCCGAAAAGACCGAAGCTCCCGAGACCACCAAGGCTCCCGAGACCGAGCCCGTAACCGAAGTTCCCGAAACAGAGCCCGCCACCGAGCCTGCAACCGAAGCTCCCGAAACTCAGGCTCCCGCTCCCGCACATACCGAAGCTCCCACCACCGAGGCTCCCAAGACTGAAGGCGGATGCGGCGGTATGATCGCAGGCGCAGCAGTTCTCGTAACTCTCCTCGGCGCGGCAGTTGTTTTCAAGAAGAAGGACTGAGGAATTAGTGGACAGTGATTAGTGGACAGTGGACAGAAAGACGCGGGCAAAAAATTTTGTTCAGTACGTCTGAAACTCTGTTTACTGCAAAACTGAAATAAACAAAAGAAATCGGATATTTTGAAGTAATCTTCTCAATATCCGATTTCTTATTATTAAATTATCTGCCGGTACAATGGAATGCAAAAATCAAAATTAATTTATCATCGCATCTTTCTGTCCACTGTCCACTAAGCACTGTTCACTTTTATAAAAAGCCATCCCAACAAAATTTTCGCAACAACTTATAAAAAACTATTGACATCCGCCCCTGCATGTGATATAATACAGTTAGTACAGATGACACAGTTCACACAGAAACGAGGTGATATAAGTGCAGGCAACATTTTCGGGCAAGCGGGAGATATATCTTGAGGTCGCGGAGAAATACGAGTCCTACATCAAGCTCGGCATTCTTTCGCCGGGTGAAAAGCTCCCCTCCGTCCGCGCGGCGGCGCAGGAAATGGGCATCAACCCGAACACTATGGCGCGCGCATATTCATATCTTGAAGAGCGCGGGCTGATCTACACCCTGCCCAAAAAGGGCGTCTACGTTTCCTCGCCCGAAGAAGGAAACGCAAATGAAACCATTTTGACTAACGAAGCACGCGAAGTCATCACTTCCCTTAAGGAAAAAGGGCTTTCGCGCGCGACACTCGAAACACTTATAGAGGAGGTGTACGGCAAATGATCTCGGTCAATATCAATTCGCATTATCTTGGCGGCAATCTTATTCTTGAAGATATAGATCTCCGCATTCCCGACGGCAAAGTGCTCGGTCTGGTCGGCACGAACGGCTCGGGTAAATCGACGCTTCTGCGCCTTATGTCGGGCGTTTACGTTCCCGACAGCGGTTCCGTTCTCTATGACGGCAAGGAGGCGACCCTCCCCGAGGTACGAGAGAACGTCTTCTTCCTTCCCGACGACCCATTTTTCGCGGGACAAACGACGGGCAAGGGCATTTTTGAAACCTATCGGACCTTCTACCCCGGCATCGACCGCGAGCTTTACCGCCGTCTTCTCGAGCGCTTCAAGCTCGACGAAAACGCGCATCAGCGCAATTTCTCGAAGGGTATGCGCCGTCAGTTCTATATCGCGCTTGCCCTCTCGGCAAGACCGAAATATCTCCTCCTCGACGAGGCTTTCGACGGTCTTGACGCATTTACGAAAAAGACGGTCATCGAGGAGATCAACCGCGCGGTCGAAGAAAATGATTCGACGGTCGTTATCTCGTCCCACGCGCTTGCGGAGCTCGAGACCTTCTGCGATCTTTACGCCCTCATCGACAACCGCACCGTTTCCTCGCAGGGTTCGCTTGAGGAACACGCGGCGAAATACTGCCGATTCCGTCTTGCGTTCACCGAAGCTCCCAATGAACTTGCTTTTTCGAATCTCAACGTCCGCGACATTGAAATGAAGGGCAAATTCGTCACCGTCACGGTCGAGGGCAACGCAGAGTCCGCTTATGCAGAGCTGCTCAAGCTGAATCCCGCTGTCATTGAGCAGGAAGCGCTCACCTTCGAGGACATCTTCATCACCGACGTGAAAGGAGGCAGAAAATGAAGACCACTCTCCGATATTTCAAGCACCACGCGAAAGACACGCTCATCCGTGCCGCGATCATAACCTTCATCTGCCTTGTCATCGTCACAATGGTTGCTCAAGGTGTAAATGAGACTTATACAAGACAAAAAGAATACTCCGAAAATTGGTACGTTTACGGCTACCCGGAGGGTTACACCTGGTCGCTCAATCCCCAGATCGGCTTCTTTGTCGCATTCTCGGCAATTCTCACAACGCTTCTGCCGATGCTCGAGCTTTCCTGCTTCAACAGCCGCAAATATCTCGACTCGGCTTTCTCATTCCCCATCTCGCGAATTTCGCTGATCTCGGTCAATCTGTTGAACGGATTTTTGCAGTTCCTTGCGGCGTATACCCTTTCATTTATCTGGTACACCATCGCGCTTCTGCCCTGCGCCGATAAGATAAACTACCTCGCGCTGTGGTCCTTCTTCTTCATCTCTCTTCTCTGCTCGCTCTTCTACTACTCGGTCAACGCCTTCTTCTTCTCGGTCTGCAATTCCACGGTTGACGGATTCCTGACCGCCGTGGCTTGGCAGTTCATCATCGCGCTTGTTTTGTTCACTTTAGACGATATGATCGGCGGAAGCTTCGAGGAGGAGACCATTCTGACCATTCTTTGGATGCCCCTTGTTCACATCAGCGATTATTTCACAACGATCTCAAAGGGACGCAGAATAGCCATACCCGATCTTGGCACCGACAACCCTTACGCGATGACGATCTATCTCATCGTGATCCCGATACTGACAGTCCTCTTTGTTGCGGGAATGCTTTATTTCTTCAACAAAAAGCGCGCCGAAAGCGCGGGCGAGATCTCGAATACTCCCTTCAGCTACAAGGTACTTCTCCCCGTTTGCACGGGTCTGCTGATATATTGGGCATTCGAAAGCGAACCCGCTATACTTTCCATCTTCGCGCTGATCTTCTCGACCGTCGGCTACATCATCTACCGCCGAACAGTCAAGCTCAAGATCTTCGATATCGTCGTCATCTCCGCTTGCTTTGTCTGCTTCATTATGGGGCTTTTAGGGGGATAAGATGAAAAGGTTAATTACCCTTATCGCTGTCCTCTCCCTCTGTCTTTCTCTGACTTCCTGTTCGGGATTGACACTCGGAGTACGCTCAAACCCTTCTGTATTCTTCGACGGCGACATTCTCTTTGACAGAGATACCATCCCCGATCATTCGGATAATTTCGATGAAGATTTCTTTGATTCATTTGAAGAAGATTACGTATTCGCCTCAAACCTCGCTTACTACTCCGCTTCCGAATGGGAAGCGGAGGAAGAATGCGACCATGAATCCGCAAGAGTACGCTACCGTTTTTCAATGATCGACGGCGCCGAGGATAAGCAGTTTGTTGCAAGATCGCTCGTAAACAGAAGCAAGTTTCCGGCTTTGGCAGACGTAATGTGCCATCTTGAGATCTTCCGTCACAAGGATGCGCCCGATCCCATGATCGATTGGACCATCAAAAGCGTTTCTATCATCGCGCTTGACTATACGGAAATCGTCGGCAATACAAGTTACGAAACCGATACCGATCTCCGACACACAAATAGGATCCCCGGCAAGATGTATATCACGATGGAAGAACTTTCCCGAAGCTATATGTCTCTTTACGATACCGAGGAAAGACGACTGTGCACCTTCGACAGAGAAAGCGACCCCGAGCTCATGAAAATGATCAAGGAGGGCTATGCATCCCCCGTACATCCCGAGGATAAAAGGAGACTCGAGCTCAATCCCCCCAATTCTCACAAAAGTTTTGATTGCTACGCGGTGATAAGATTCGAAGAAAACGAAAACATCGTGTACTACTGCCCGCTTTACAGAAACTATGAGTCCACAGAAGTATATTTCGGGGCTTCCGAAAGAGCCGTGAACAATGAAAAATTCGCCGTTATTGACGGTGATTATGCAGAAAAGATATGCAACAGCCGCATATCGTATAATACAGGAGAAAAGCAATGAACTCAAACGTTATCAGAACTTTCGGCGTGATAATGCTTGTGTTGATCATAATCGGTTCGGGAATTGCACTTTTGGAAAATTGGAATTCCATGCTCCTGCGCGAATTTGTCTCGGATCTCAGATCCGAGCTCCGCGCGGCGGATGGTATCGAGATCATCGAAACCGTGTCCGATTACGGTAAGCTAAACGGCAACGGAAACGGAATAAACTTTTTCGGTGCCGTGCTTGTCAAAGCCGATGATCCCGATGTTCTCGATGCTCTTGTGTCGCTGAACAAGGATTTTGACGTTATGGATTACTACAAGCAGGAAAAGCGCGAGATCGACTTAGATTATGCAGAACACGCGCACCTATCCTTCGAGAACCTCTCGCCCGATTATTACGTGGTATGGTTCTACGAAAGCTCCCACCCGCACGCAAATCTGCTTGATATCAAGGGACATTGAGGTGATAAAATGACAAAAACAAATAAATACCTTGCCGCGCTTGCGGTCGTTATGATTATCGCACTGATTTTCGTCTTTGCTCTTATGCTTTATCCTCTTTACCACAGCACATTCACACACGAATATGATGTTGAGATTCCCTTTTACCTGACAATCGACGGTAAGGAAGTCGAATACACAAAAACCGAAACACTCTCCCGCGATTCATTCATCATTCCCTTTATCAAGGGAGAAAAGCTCGAGGTTGAAGATAGATACGGTATTTGGAATGTTTACAGTTGGAAAATCTCACCCGGAAGCAATTCCGAGTATCTGATTTTTGAGTTAAACGATGAACAAATTGAATTTCTCAAAGAGAAAAGCGTGAACGGTGAAGTAAATTGGAGAGCCGCATCGACATTTATCGGAAAGCTGGTGAGCGAGGAATGAAAAGAATTTTTTCAGTATTTCTTATATTCTCCCTGCTTCTCTCACTGACTTCCTGCGGTGGTATGGTTCTATGAAAGCTCCCACCCGCACGCAAATCTGCTTGATATCAAGGGACATTGAGGTGATAAAATGACAAAAACAAATAAATACCTTGCCGCACTTGCGGTCGTTATGATCTTCTCACTGCTTTTTATCTTCGCACTTATGCTCTGGCCTCTCTACGGCGGCATTTTTACTACAGATACTGATGAAGAAAGACATTTTTACATGATCATAGACGGAGTAGAAACAGACTATATAAAATTTGAAACTCTTTCAAAGGAGTCATTTATTATTCCATTCATCAAGGGAGAAAAGCTTGATACCGTTGAAAAACTTGGATCATATAACGCTTACCGATGGAAGATAGCACCCAAAAGCAATACTGAATATCTGATTTTTGAGTACAGCGAACAGACCAAAGAATTCTATATTGGTCAAAGAGTAAAAACCAAATGAAAAAGGTAGACAAAATGAAAAGAATATTTTCACTGTTTCTGATAATCTCCCTGCTTCTCTCACTGACTTCCTGCGGCGGTGTGACACTCTTTTCAAACGTTGTGTATTCGGAATCCGACCTCTATACCGATGAAGAAATATCTGCGGCAATGGACGAGGTGAAAAAGAATTTCAAAAGGATCTGGAAGGGTTGCATTCTTCTTGATATATCATACAAAGGCGACGCCGTTCTTGATATTTACAATTACAAGGAATATGCAGAACAATACCAAGCCGATGACGTGATCGTTATCTACATAGATTATTATGTCCCCGCCCTTGCCAGCCTCCCCGGCTTTGGCGACTCTCACGTAGTGGAAACGAATCATGTATATGAGGATTGGAGCTGTATATTACTCCGTTACGACGGCGGAGATTGGGAATATATAGGTGGAGGATATTCGTAATTCAGGTGATGATGCTATGAAAAAACTGATTTCAATTATACTTTTATGCACTTTGATTCTATCCCTTTCCTCCTGCGGCACTCTCAACTTCGTCGATATCGAAGAATTCAGCTCGGAAGTCTACACCGCAAATGACATCACAAGCGGGATGGAATTGGTTTTGGAGCGTTTTCAAGGAAAAAGCGATATGATACTCCTGAGGCTTTCCTATATCGGTGACGAAGAGCTCCCCGACTATCAGGACTGGGCTGACCGCAATAATGCCGACGAAGTCATAGTTTTTCTGACCGATTATTACGTAAGCCACTTTTCGGATACCCCGGTGCTGAATACCGGCTTCAAATATGAAAACTACATGTATATCCTCGTCCGCACCCGCGGCGGCGATTGGGAGATCGTTGACCAGGGGTACTAAACGCATTAATTTTTTAACGGAGACTTTACTATGAAAAAACTGATAGCATTAATTCTTGCACCGCTTTGCCTTTTGGGGCTTGTGGCTTGCTTTCCCGTCGATCCGGGGTACGGAAATACCGTGGCTTATGCGGGGTGGTCGGACGATCCGATGATCGCGGACGGTGCGCTTAACAAAGGACAGCTTACAAACGAAAACGGCAATCATCTGCCGATCTTCAAATTCGATACTTTGGATGATCTGAACCAATTCAAGGCAAAGTACGGTGGCGTTTTGGCTATGGATCAGGGCTACAACAGCGTGCTCTCTTTCAACGAGGCTTTGAGCAAAGCACAGTGGGACAGAGAATACTTTTTCAAAGATCATTCCTTGTTGGCTGTTTACGTCCCCGCAAACAGCGGCTCGCTGAGATTCGCGCTGCACAACATTGAAGTGACCTATGAATCGGTCTGCGTTTACGTTGAGCAGACCAACCGACCGGAAGTCCTTACCGATGATATGGCGGGTTGGTTCGTCCTTGCGGAAGTCGCGGACGAAGAAATACGCAGCTGTTATGCTTTTGATGCAATTTTTGTCAATTCGGAAAAATAAGAATGAAAAAGATACAGTTTATCAACTCAAACACACTGAAGATACTTGCGATGGTCCTGATGCTTTTCGACCATCTTTGGGCAACGATAGTGCCCGATAACCAATGGATGACCTGTGTCGGCAGGCTTGCCTTTCCGATCTTCGCGTTTATGATCTCCGAGGGCTATGTTCACACCTCGGATTTCAAGAAGTACGCCAAAAGACTTTTCATCTTCGGATTGATCTCGGAAATACCCTTCAACCTTATGTCGGCGGGATCCTTCATCTATCCGTTCCATCAGAACGTGATGTTCACCCTGCTTCTCGGATTGCTTTCGATCCGCGAGATCGACCGCTTCAAGAAGGATTTCAGAGTCAAAACGGGCATATTCTGCCTCTTAAAAGTCGCGCTCTTTCTCCTTATCGGCACGGTCGGATTCGTCGATTACAACGCGATGGGCATACTTGTGATAATCGCCTTCTACGTTTTCCGCGACGTCAAATTCGGTCGGCTCTTCCAGCTTGCCTCACTCGTTCTGCTCTTTATCGTCTTCTTCAAGGGACAGGGCTTCGACCTTACCTTTGCAGGGCACGGATTCTTCTTCCCCATTCAGGGCTTCGGCGTTCTTTCAATGATCCCCATCTGTCTCTATAACGGCAAAAAGGGCAAAAACAGCAAGATCCTCAAACACGCATTTTACTGGTTCTACCCCGCCCACATGGCGGCGATATATCTCATTTACAGATTGGCGTTTTAAGGAGGTATTGATATGTTTGATATTTGGATAGGCGATATAAACATTGCTCCATTTATATGGCTTTTTACATTGATCGTGGTTCTTCCGATTCAACTTGTACTTTGTTTTAAGGTGAAATCAAAGCTCATCCGCCTTTTACCTGTGATTATTTTTTCTGTTTTGTCCGCAACAGCCGCTATCGCCACCGCCACACGAACAGATTGGGACGCCATATTTTATCTTATTTGCGCTGTATATCTCGCAATTATGTTGCTTGTTTGTGGCATCGGCTGGGGCATTTGGGCAATAGTTAGAAAAAAACGAGTGAGAGGTATTCCGTTATGAAAAAACTGATTTCCTTGATTATGGCTTTCGTATGCACATTCGCGCTTGTCGGGTGTTTTCCGGAGAATACGGTCAATATCGAATTTCCTTTTGAACCTGACGATGTTGTAAATATCGAGATGTATCACCGTTCAGCCACGTCAGAATCCGAAATGAAAGTGATCGAATCAAAAGAGGACATAAATGAGCTGTACGATAAATTCGAACGTATAACTTACAAAATTAAAGATTCAGAAGGGTCCTCTTCGCCCGAAATAACCTCTTTCAGATTCAATCTCTCGGATGGAACAAATTATGAATTGGTCTATGTCGGCTATGGTGTTAAGAACGGCAGGCTGAAATCATCCACCGGTAAATTCGACTATTTCACAAGCGCAGATATCGGTTGGAATTGGAAATGGCTTAACGAAGATCTCACAGCCATTCCGATCGACTATAGTGAAATGCCAAAATAATTCTTATCAGAGCAGGATCCCCACGGATTCTGCTCTGACTTTTTAATGAAAATTTCCGAACGCAGTGAGGAAATTCTCCACAACTTTTCACTTTACACTTTTCACTTCTCACTCTTTTCTTGACAAACCCACAATTTAATGATATAATATATTATGTATAACTTTGTACCGAAAGGATGTGAGGCGTTGAAGGAGATTTTCCCCAAGATCATTGGCAACGAAGAGCTTTGCGCGCGGCTTGCGCGGTCGTTGCTTGCCGAAAATCCCGATCTGCCGCACGCCTACATCATCGAGGGTGCTTACGGCACGGGCAAGCGCACGCTCGCAGTCGAGCTTGCAAAGGCTCTTGTTTGCGAGAATCGCACGAACACGGATGCTCCCGCCCTTCCCTGCAACTCTTGCCGAAACTGCCGCAATATCTCACGCGGGGCTTGTCCCGATGTCATAGAGATCGGCACGGACGGCAAGGCAAGCGTCGGCGTTGACGCCATCCGCGAGCTCCGCCGCGACGTTCACATCTATCCGAACGATCTTGAACGCAAGATATACATCATAAACGACGCGCACACGATGACCGTGCAGGCGCAAAACGCGCTTCTTCTCACTCTTGAAGAACCGCCCGCATATGCATTCATTCTGCTTCTCTGCGAAAACTCGGCGCTGATGCTTGAAACGATCAAGAGCCGCGCGCCGATCATCCGTATGAAGCCCCTCTCGCCCGAGGACACCGAGCGCGCGATGTTGCTCTCCGATCCCTCGCTCGAAACGAAAAAGCGCACCGATCCCGCGCTTTTCGACGACGTCATAATGAGCGCGGACGGCTCCGCGGGACTTGCCATCGACTTGCTTTCGGGCAAAGAAGCCGCAAAGATCGCCGAGGCGCGGCGCGCATCCGAAAAATTCTGCATCCTTGCCGCCAACGCGGCAAAAAAGGCAGAATTGCTCATCCACGTCACAGAGGTATGCACGTCCACTCGTGAAACCGCAAAAGATCAGCTTGAATCCTTCGCGCTTGCAGTCCGCGACCTTGCGCTTCTCAAACGCGACGGCGACACCGCGTTGAGATTCTTCTCCGACCGTGAAAAAGCGACCCATCTTTCGGACAGCTTTTCGCTTCGCAAGCTGCTTTTGATCTCGGACGCGCTCCTTGAAGCAATATCCGCACTTGAGCGCAATTCAAACACAAGACTTACATTGATTTCGATGCTATCGAAATTTTAAGAAATATAGGAGTATAAATTTTGGAAAACAACGAAAACAAGAAGCCTTCCGCCGAAAATGCCGGCGAGAAGAAGCCCAACCATAAAAGACATCATCACAACAGAAACAGACACCACAAGCCGAACCGCCCCGAGGAGGCGGCTACTCAGGTGAAGGCTCCCGCAGAGGCTACCGCTGCAGAAGCCGCACCCAAGGAGCCCGCGGGCAACAATCAGCCCCACAGAAATAATAACAACAAGAACAAGAATAAAAAGAACCATCAGCAGCCCAAATCCCGCCCCGAGGCCGAGGTAAAGCCGATCGCCGAAGAGCCCGCGGTAAACGAGCAGAACGACAAGAGCAAAAACAGAAGGAACGGCAAGGACAGACCGAAGCGAAACGAAAACGCACAGCTTCTCACTTCTCTGCCCGAGAATGATCTTGATTTTCTTCCCTCCCGCTCGAAATCCGAATCCGATTTCCTTTCTCTCGGCAAGACCGACGATGCATATCTCGACAAGATGCCTCTCGACCCCACGCTCGATGCCGTTTTTGCCGACGTGCCTGTGGAGGAGCCCAAGGAGATCGAGGGCCCCGAGATAGTCGGTATCCGCTTTGAGCACGGAAGCAAGGTATATTATTTTGATCCCAAAGATCAGCATTACCTCGTCGGCACCCACGCTATCGTTGAGACTGCACAGGGACTCGAGTTCGGCGACGTAGTCATCTCGAACAGAAAAGTGCCCGAGGATCAGGTCGTCGCTCCCCTTCGCCCCGTTATCCGCGCGGCTACAAAGGAGGACGAGGCTCACCACGAGGACAACCGCCGCCGTCAGCGCGAGGCATTCAAGATCTGCCTTGGAAAGATCGCCGATCACGGGCTCGATATGAAGCTCGTTGACTCGCAGTACACGTTTGACAACACCAAGCTCATATTCTTCTTCACCTCTGCGGGTCGAGTTGACTTCCGCGCGCTCGTCAAGGATCTTGCATCCGTTTTCCGCACCCGTATCGAGCTTCGTCAGATCGGTATCCGCGACGAAGCGAGAATGATCGGCGGATTCGGCGTTTGCGGACGCAAGCTTTGCTGCGCGGGATTCCTTCCGAACTTCGTTCAGGTCTCGATCAAGATGGCGAAGGAGCAGGGACTTTCGATCAACGCGGCAAAGATCTCGGGCACTTGCGGCAGACTTATGTGCTGTCTGCGCTACGAGCAGGAGGCATACGAGCGCGAGATCGCGCTGATGCCGCCCGTCGACTCCGTCGTTGACACCCCCGACGGCAAGGGCGTCGTAATCGACATCTTCCCCATCGCGGGCAACGTGAAGGTCAAGCTCAACGACAAGCAGGATATTGTTCCCAAAAACTACCATATGAGCGATATTCGAGTAATCACAAAGGCAGAAAGAAGAAAATCCGGCGATTCAGACGGAGACGAAACCGAAGAATAATCGCCTTCCAAAAATTTTTTTGAAAATTTTCAAACTTTTTTTGCAAAACCTATTTCTTTTTTGAGAGATTTGTGATACAATATAGCCACCACAACATACGGAGGTGTCACAATGGCATACAAGATCACTGATGATTGCATCGCTTGCGGCGCTTGCGCTGAGGAATGCCCCGTTGAGGCTATCAGCGAGCAGGACGGCAAGTACGTAATTGACCCCGACAAGTGCATTGACTGCGGTTCTTGCGCAGATACTTGCCCTGTTGAGGCTCCCAAGGCTGAGTAATTTATTCAGTCACACATAAAAAGCGGAGTACACGCTCCGCTTTTTTTGACCCTAAGGAATAATTTTTATGGAAAATATAAATCTTTCGGAAAATGAAAATATAATCGCTGTAGGCGACAGAGTCAAAATGATCTCGAACGGCAAGGGGCTTGCTTGGGGGTCGGATTCTTATCTTCTTGCCGCGCGGTTGCGGCGGGGCAAGAGAGCCTGCGAGCTCGGTTGCGGCACGGGGGTCGTCAGCCTGCTTGCGGCAACCTTTGAAAAATTCGACCACGTCTGCGCGCTTGAGATAGAAAAAGAGAGCGCAGATCTTGCCGCGCGCAATGTCGCTCTCAATAGCCTCGGCGATAGAATGGCGGTGCACAACATCGACATCCGCGAGGCACGCGCCGATCTTCTCGGCGGTGAATTTGACTGCGTTTTCTCGAATCCTCCCTATTTTGCACACCCGGGTCCCGAAAGCCCCGACTCAATACGCCAATCGGCACGCCACGAGATCCACGGCGGCATCTCGGATTTCTGCGCGGCGGCGGCAAGACTTCTCCGCTACGGTGGAACCTTCGTCTGCGTTTACCGCCCCGACCGACTCGTCGATCTTTTTTGCGCCATGAGAGAGGCAAGGCTTGAGCCTAAGAAGATGTGCACCGTATATGCGGACACCAAGTCCAAGCCCGCCTTCGTGCTCGTAGAGGCGAAATTCGGCGGTGCTCCGCTTCTCGAATTCGAGCCGCCCCTCTTCCTTTACACCGACGAGATCACCAATCCCCGCATCCGCACCGAGCGGATAGAAAAAATATATGAAAAGACGTCATTTGAAATATGAAATATAAATGCCTGATACTTGACCACGACGACACGACAGTAAACTCGACGATCGAGGTCAACTACCCCGCTCTGCTCGATACCCTCTCGCATCTGCGCCCCGATATTCATCCGGGATATGAGGAATTTATGGATCAATGCTTCGAGCCGGGATTCTTTGAATACTGCACGCAGGTGCTCGCGCTTAACAGCGACGAGATGCGTTATGAATATAATAACTGGAAAAAGTTTGTCGCCAATATAACTCCTTCTGCTTGCCCGGGTATGGCTCATATAATCGAACGCCACCGTGCAGCGGGAGGAATCGTTTGCACTGTTTCGCACTCGGAAACCGAGAACATCCTGCGCGACTGGAAAGCAAATTTCAACTCCGCTCCCGATGCCGTTTACGGTTGGGACGCGGGCGAGGGAAAGCGCAAACCGCATCCATTCCCCGTTTTTGACATCGCAGAAAAATACTCTCTTGAACTTCCCGACATCCTCGTCATCGACGATCTGAAGCACGGTTTTGATATGGCAAAGAACGCGGGCGTAAAATTCGCCGCCTCGCTTTGGGCTCAGCCGAGCAAGCTTTGCCGCGAATTTATGAAAAATAACGCCGACGTATGCTTTTACGATACGGCGGAACTCGAAAGGTATCTCTTTGAATGAGCGACACCAAAAGACTTCTCAGCCACGCGCGCCGCGCGGTTGACGATTACAATATGATCGAGGACGGCGACAAAATTGCCGTCGGTATCTCGGGCGGCAAGGATTCGCTCGCGCTCCTGACCGCACTTGCGGGGCTCAAACGCTTTTACCCGAAGAAATTTGAGGTCATCGGAATCAGCATCGATATGGGACTTGAGGGAATGGATTTTTCCGGAGTCGCCAAATATTGTGAGGAGCTCGGAGTTGAATACAAGATCATCAAAACCGAGATCTCCAACATCATCTTCAACGTCCGAAAGGAGCCGAATCCCTGTTCTTTGTGCGCAAAAATGCGCCGCGGAGCGCTGAATTTGGCTGCAGTGGAGGAAGGGTGCAACAAAGTGGCGCTCGGTCACCATTTTGACGACGTTGTCGAAACCTTTATGCTGAACCTGTTTTTTGAGGGTCGCATCGGAACTTTCTCGCCGGTCACATACCTTTCGCGAATGGATATAACCGTCATCCGTCCCCTCATTTATATGCCCGAAAAGGACGTTCGCTATTTTGCCTCGAAGACGGAATTGCCCGTCGTCACATCGACCTGTCCCGCTGACGGAAACACCGAACGCGAGAATATGAAACAGCTTCTTGCCTCTATCGAACGCAATAACAAGGGTCTGCGATACCGCATATTCGGCGCGATCCAGCGCGGTGAGATCGACGGCTTCAAGCCGATCTCGAAGATGCAGGGCTATAAGGCTTACGAAGAAAACGAAGAATAAAGGAGACCGCTATGGAAAGAATCAGAACAGGCGCCGCTTACCACGGCAACCGAATCCTCCGCCACGTCGCTGACGATATGGCTGAAATGGCGCGCAGAAATATGGACGTTGTCGTTCACATGTTCTCGCACAACGACTGGGACCGCCATCTCGGAGTTATGAGTGAGATCTGCAAGATCTCGGAGTATAACGGTCTTGAGGTCTGGATCGACAACTGGGGCATCGGAGGCCCTCCCGGCGACAAATCGCACTTCCTGCAGTACCACCCCGAAGCACATCAGGTATACTCGGACGGCTCGATAGATCCCGTTTCCGCATGCTACAACTCGCCCGCATTCGTAGGCTTCACAAAGAATTGGATCGAGGCTGTCGCATCCTTCGGCGGTAAGAAGATCTTCTGGGACGAGCCCCATTTCAAGCAGAAGGGCGAGCTTTTCTCCTGTTGCTGCCCGACCTGTCAGAAGCTCTTTGAGGAGAAATACGGTCACCCCATGCCCACGGAAATGACCGAAGAGATGCGCGAATTCAGAATCAACTCTCTTCTCGGATACTTCGACACCGTTTGCTCGTATGCGGCTTCGATGGGCATTGAAAACAGCGTTTGCGTAATGCTTCATACGCTTGATTACGCCAAGAAGATCATGACCATTCCGACGCTCAATGACTTCGGGATCGATCCTTATTGGCATCCCAAGAGCGGCAAGCACGATCCTTACGAATACGTTTATAAGTCCTCGAAACAGATCATTGCGGAGACCGAAGCTGTCGGCAAGCAGAATCACATCTGGATCCAGAGCTACTCGATCCCACGCGGCCACGAGGACGAGATCATAGTCGCCACCGACGCCGCATACGATGCCGGCGCACGCACGCTTATAAGCTGGAGCTTCAGAGGCGGCGAATCGAACACCTACAAGAGCGACTGCTGCGAGCGCGCCTGGGCAGCCACCTGCGAGGCGTTTGACAGAGTAAGATCGAGACATTTCGACAAGATAAGAGAAGAAAACTTTAAAAAGTTTAACTGATAAAATAGTGGACCGATTCTTTTAAACAGTGAATCGGTCCACTTCATTTTGCGATTATGACAACCGACACTTTATAGGACGAAGAATAATCATAAAAATAATCAAAATAATATCACGAGTTTGTAGGGGAGGGCGTCCTCGACCTCCCTGGATATGCGATATTATTTGACGAATCAAATGCAGAAACTGTATTATTCGTTTCTTGACTTAATACACAGCGATAATTTAATTGGGCTTGGGAGGTCGAGGACGCCCTCCCCTACAAGCTCGCAATATAAATAACGGTAAAATATAGTTTGGCTTCCGTAATAAAGTAACGCAAAAATCGCACTTTCGTTGGTTTTATTTCCTTTCCCTCTTGACTTTTTCGCAAAAATATAGTAAAATACAAGAGCCAAACTAATTTAATATTAATTTTCGGGGAGGTTCTATTTAGGGATAATTATACCCTTTTTTCATCATACTAACAATACTTTGAAACTTGATAAAATGCAGATTTCATTGGTATTGTTGGTATCTCACTACCCGTAATATTGAATTAGTTTGGCGACTATCGAAGTCTGTGTTTTTGTGCGGCGGCTTCGGTCGTCGCACTTTTTATTTTCGGAGGGATGATAATGACTGAAAAACTAATATATGAAGCACAATACCCCCGCATCGACTATATGAAGCAATATGAACAAGATAAGGCTGAGGTTGAAGAAGCACCTCCTGCCAAATTTTCCAATGCAAATGATTATTTCAAAGCGATCCGCGTTGACACTCAATATACTCCGATCCCGAAACGCTCATATGAAAGCGACGACTTTATCCACGAAGCTATCTCAATTTCAAAGCTTTATCAGTTAAATGCGCGAATCGTTAAGCGCAGAGAAATGATCAGCGCCCACATTGCTTTTGACTTTTGCGGGGATATGAAATATGTTACCCGCCCGTTCGGTATGGCGGACAGGATCTCTTTCTTCAAGGACAAAAGCGAGCACGACTTCGCCGTATGTCTTGATTTTTATACACACGTTGTTTCAAAGAACGGCATGGCGATCGCCCCATGAATATTCTGTTTGACATTCATTCTCTTTTATGCTATAATTATTGTAACCTTCAAATAAGGAGAAACGAATGAAACTCTTCAACATTCCCGCTTTTGGCGAGGCTTGCACCGAAAACCGCACAAACGCGACGTCGCGTGTGTTTGTGCTCTCGGATGTCGGCGAGGAAGCGTTTGACAGCTACCTAAAGCTGCTTGACAACGCTGGATTTATAAAAAAAGAAGAATACACCGCGGGGGCGCACCGTTTTGCGGCGTATTCGAAGGACAATGGCGGCGTTTTTCTGAACTATTTTGCTCCCGTGCGCGAGCTGACCATCGCGGCGGAGGACGATTGCGCTTATTTTGATTTTGCAGACACTCCGCGAGAGCATTCTCTTCCCGCGCAGATCACGCAGATCGAGCTTGAAGACTTCGGAATGTCATACGTCATCCGCTTGCCCGACGGACGCTTCATCGTCATTGACGGCGGACGTGATTTTGAGCCCGACCGCGAGCGTCTTTGGAACTGCCTTTCGGAAGGATCACCCGATGAAAAGCCCGTCATCGCCGCCTGGGTCCTCACCCACCCGCACAGCGACCACTATCTTTGCTTCATCGGATTTATGGAGCAATACGGCAACAGGGTTACCGTCGAGCGCTATATTCTCAACTTTCCCGAAGCCGACGACCTTGTTCACTATCCTAAGCTCGACCGCAAGGACAAGCGTTTCGAGGATTCCTCAGGGCTGACCAACATCCCGAAGATGTGGGAGCAGATCAAAAGATCGGGCGGTATCGCTTATATGGCGCACACGGGGCAGAGATTCAACCTCGGCGGTGCTTCTCTCGAGATACTTGCCTCGATGGACGACACCGTCCACCTCTCCACGAACATAAATGCCTCGTCGCTTGTCATTCGCATGGAGCTTTGCGGACAAGTGATACTTTGGGCGACCGATGCATCCTTCAGCGACGCGCGGCTGCCCGAAAAATTCGGCGATCATCTGCGCGCCGACATCCTTCAAGTGCCCCACCACGGTTTCCAATGCGGCACAGCAGAGGCAATGATGCGCGGCTACGATCTCATTCGCCCCAAGGTCTGCCTGCTTCCCGTTTCGGAATACAACGCATACACCGCCTTTTCGGCGCACAAGGAAAGCACGCGCTATCTGATGACAAAGATCGGCGAGGTCGGGGAATTCATCGTCGGCACACCGCAAAGGACGATCACACTTCCCTACACCGCTCCGAGCAGTGCGCGCGCCGAGCACGACAGCCTTTATTGTAGAGGTCAGCTACGCTCGGGCGCAAACACATGGGTCTTCACAGAGCTCAACACCGCCCGCGAGGACGATTTTGTGTTCACCCTGATGAATATGACCCACGCCACCGCTGACGTGACCATAGAGCTTTATTTTGAAAGCAGCAAGCAAATGGTGCGTTCTATCAAAGCGACCGCCCCGCCGCTCGTTTTCAAAAAGCTCAACATCGTCGGTGACGAGGTTGACGGAGATCACGAATACTTCGACTGGCTCTCGCTGAAAAAGCGCGGAGTGCCCGAAAACGTCCCGTTTGCCGTGCGTTTTCTCTCCGACGTGCCGATCATTATTTCGCATCCCGATCACAGCGCAGTTTATACTGCAAGAGATAATTAAAATATCAAGGCTGCCTCATTCTTAATGAAGCAGCCTTGACATTTTTATAAGTCATTAAGTGTGGAAATTCGCTTTATTCTGTCGTAGGAAGTTGCTATAAACTCCTCGGGGGTGAGTTCTTTATAATCTTCCCTTACCTTTTGGAACACCTCGAGCACGAGTGGGCCGGAGTAGCCATATTTGTCAAGCTTGCGCATCATCTCGTGATAATCAAAGGTGCCGTCAAAGGGAAGCCAATGCGAATCGGGGTCGGTCGTCTTATTTCCGAAAGGACGACTCAAGTTATCGTGAATATGAGTTGCCACGATCTTATCCGTAAATATATCGATCCACGGAACGGTCTTCGTGTAGCAATGCTCGTGACCGCAGTCATAGCAGAAACGGACGTTGTCGTTATGCTCGTAGCGATCGGCAAGATAAGCAAGGTTTCCAACCATACGAAGATTTTCAAAAGCCAGCGTCACGCCCTTCTTTGCGGCATATTCCACAAGTGCATCAAAGCGCGAAAGACCAAGGTCGTTTACGGGAGGCGCCTGCCAACCGCTTGAAACGTGAGTAATGACCGCCGCGACATCGCACGCAGCAGCTACGTCCACCGATTCGGTGATTCCCTCAAATATCGTGCGGTAATCTTCCCCCTCGAGCCACATATTGTTGATTCCGCTGTAAGGAGAATGCAGGAAAGGGAAATCCATCCCGAATGCAACAGCCTTTTCCTTGATCCCCATCATTACCTCGATCGGTTTTTTGCCCGTGGTAAATACCTCAAATCCGGTTCGATGAGCGATCTCGAGTGTCCGGGTTTCATCAAATCCGCCACCAATGCAGTCTATATTTATACCAAGCTTTCTTTTCATTTTACGACCTCACTTTCAGAGCAACATAATTCCGTTCTTTTTGCAGATCTCCACGTCCTCTGCAGGCCAACAGGAAGCCTGGACCTCGCCGATGTGCGCCTTACGGAGGAAGAACATACACATTCTCGACTGTCCGATACCGCCGCCGATGGTCAGCGGGAGCTTGCCTTCAAGAAGATCGCGGTGATAAGGGAGCTTGGCGCGGTCGGTAAAGCCCGAAATTTCAAGCTGACGGCGAAGCGCCTCGGCATCGACTCTGATGCCCATGCTTGAAAGCTCAAGCGCCATATCAAGGACGGGGTAATAAACGATTATATCGCCGTTGAGAGACCAATCGTCGTAGTCGGGCGCACGGCCGTCGTGGGGCTTGCCCGAAAGAGGCAGAGCTCCACCGATCTGCTCAAGGAAAAGGGCTCCGTATTCCTTTGCCGCGCGGTATTCTCGCTCCTTGGGAGTAAGATCGGGATATTTCGCCTCAAGCTCTGCGGAGGTGATGAACGTTATGTCCTCGGGGAGCAGGTGGCCGATGAAGTTGTAGTCGTCGGCTATGTAATTTTCAGTCTGACGGAGCGCGTCGTAGATATAGCGCACGGTGCGGCGCAGGAATTCCTCGTTTCGCTCGGTGGGGCGAAGGATACGCTCCCAGTCCCATTGGTCAACGAAGACCGAATGGATATTATCCGTCTCCTCGTCGCGTCGGATAGCGTTCATATCGGTGTAAAGTCCCTCGCCGGGCGCAAAGCCATAGCGGTCAAGCGCGACTCTCTTCCACTTTGCAAGCGACTGAACTATCTCGAAGTTGCCCTCCGAATAGCCCATATCGAACGCAACAGGGCGCTCCCTGCCGCTGAGGTTATCGTTGAGACCCGATGCGGCGTCAACGAAAAGCGGCGCGGAAACACGGCGCAGATTGAGCTGATTTGCAAGATTGGATTGGAAGAAATCCTTGATCTTTTTGATCGCTATTTGTGTTTGTCTTGCTGTCAGATGCGAGGAATATCCCTCGGGAACCTGTATGGGCATTGGTCTGCACCTCGTTTCATAAATAATAAATAATTATATCACAATATATGAGGATTGTCAAGGCTTAAATGTCCGCAAGCATATAGGGCTTGAGCTGACCGTTTGTTTCTGCGGCAACGGCGCCGAAGACCTTGACGGATTCGGAAAGCTCCTCCATAGTGCCTATCGTCCAGATGCCGATGTTGCCGTACTTGCGGACCTCTTCACAGAACGCGGGATCGGCAAATCTGCCCTTGAACCACGCGGTAGACTTGTTTGCGTAGGGGATCCAATAGGTAACTCTGCCCTCGGCAACCGCGCGGGTGTGCTCGAGAGCCTCACGTGTCATAAGTCCGTCATAGTGCATATGAGCCTTCGGAAACTTCTTTGCGAGCCAATCGAAATAGGGGAGGGTCTTGCAGGTGAAGCCAATCTTTTCCTCCATATCAGCCGCTTTGATAGTCTCGCAGAAGATCTCAAACTGCTCTTCGTTGAAGCTCTGGAAGACGTTGTCGAGCTTGATATCGGCATCTGCGTTACGGAGTGCTTCGAGAGTTTCGGCAAGGGTGGGGATCCTTGTACCCTTGAACTGCTCGCCCTTGAAAAGTCCCGCGTCGAGTGCCTTGATCTCATCGAGAGTGAGCGCGGTGGAAGCGATCTTCTCCTCGAAGATGCTGCCGTCCTCTCGGCGGCAGGTGCGGTTTATGGTGCCGTCGTGCAGCATGATGCAGACGTTATCCTTTGTGAACTTGCAGTCCATTTCGACGATCTTATAACCCTGCTCAACTGCGGCAAGGTAGGAAACGAGGGTGTTTTCGGGATATGATACACTATCGCCTCTGTGGGCTTGGAACTTGAATTCGGACATAACTGAACCTCCTTGAATGTTATACTATGATTATACAATCATTCGGGGGAAATGTCAAGATATTTGATAAAAAATGAGCCGACACTTGGTCGGCTCATACAGACCACTGACAAACGTATATTAAAAACTAACATATAGCAATGTGCACAAATAATTAGTAAAAAGCTATGTTCGCACTCGCAATGCAGGGGTGAAGGGGGCGCAGCCCCCTTCAAAAGAAACGATGTCATCCTGAGGCGGCGCCCGCAGGCTGCCTTGCCGCCGAAGGATCTCGTGACGCGCAAATTGTTCTTTGCGCGTCGCGGTGCTGGCGAAGTGGTCTGTA
>JAFQGP010000092.1 GCA_017415485.1 Clostridia bacterium | reverse complement strand
CTAATCTGTTCACTGTCCACTACCTAAAGCTAAAATTTCCCGGCAAACCGTCTGCACTCTTGATCCTGCTCTCGCTCTCGACAATCAACTTCGTATACTCACGCCCGACCGAGGGATATTTCGCGGGGGCGAGGTTGTTGTAGGGGAGGAGCTCGACGGGGGCACCGTCGGCAAGGCGGGCAATGGCGGCGAGGTTTTCATCGGTATCCGTGATGCCCGGGATGAGGGGCGTGCGGAGGAGGAAATCCTTGCCGCTTGACTTAAGTATTTCGAGATTTGCGAGGATCTTATCGTTGTAAACACCCGTGTATTTCTTGTGCTCTTCCCTGTCGGCGAGTTTGAGATCCATCATTACGAGGTCGCATTCGGAAATGACCTTGCGGAAGACATCCGCGTCGGCATATCCGCTTGTTTCAATGGCGATGTGGAGCGATTTGAGCTCGCGAATCAGCTCAAGCGCGAATTCCCATTGCATCAAGGGCTCGCCGCCCGAAAGAGTCACGCCGCCGTTTTCCGAAAGGAAGTCGGCACTTTTTTTGACCTTTTCGGCAAGCGTCCGTGCCTCGTATTCCTTGCCGCTGACACGCAAAAGTCCTTGCGGGCAGATGTGCAGACAGCGACCGTAGACGCAATCGGGATGATCACAGGGCTTTCGGCAGAGTCCGCAGCCCGTGCAGCCGTTTGTGCCGACGTAAAGCTCGGGCTCGGGCGACAGCCCCTCGGGGTTGTGGCACCAGATGCATCTGAGCGGACAGCCTTTGAAGAACACCGTCGTCCGCACGCCGTCGCCGTCGTGCTGGGCAAATTCCTTTATGTCAAAGATGACGCCTCTCATACCGTGTACCTTCTGCGCGCGATGACGTGATCCTGATAGCATCTGTCGAGCTCGACAAAGTAGCCCGACCATCCCCACACGCGGACGATGAGCGAGCGGTGCGCCTCGGGATTTACCTGCGCGTCGAGCATATCCTCGAGGCTGACGGCGTTGAGCTGGATCTGATGCCCGCCGCGGTCGATGAAGTGCTTGACGAGTTTCGCCGTTTTCGACCTTGCCTCGTCATTTTTGAACATATCCGCGGAAAATTCGACCGTGAAGGGCCCGCCGTTGATCGTTTTGGCGAGATCGGGCTTGGAAAATGATCTGACAAGCGAAACGGGACCCGAAATGCGCGAAAAGAGGTTGGGCGCGTAGTTTGCGCCGAAAGATTCGCCGTCGCGGCGGCCGTCGGCGGTTGCGGGAGTATTGCGCGCATCGTTGATATACATCAACGCCGTGCCCGTGCCCGCGCGGAAGCGCCCGCCGAAAATGTTGCGCTTGTCGCGGAGCGCGTCGGCATAGAATTCAAGGACCTTGCAAGCCATTCCGTCAGCTTCGTCCTCGTCGTTGCCCATCTTGGGCGCCTCATAGCGAAGCAGATGCAAAAGCTCGGGGTCATTCTCGAAATTGCTCTCGATCGCCTCAAGAAGGCGCGCGGGAGAGACCGTTTTTTCATCAAAAACATACTTCTTCACCGCCGCGAGCTGATCCGCCGCCGAGGCGATGCCCGCGCCGTGGAAGCCGAAATTGCGATACTTGATCTCGGAGAAAAGCATCTCGAGCACGGGCGAGGGCATCTGCCAAAGCGGCTTTTTGCGCGACTCGACCATCGCCGAGCAGCGTTTTTCGATATTATCCCTGACCGAGCCCATAAGGCTCTCGAAATCCGACGCCTTTTCGAGGTCGGCAACTATCGCCTCGCGCACGGCGAGGCTGAGATTTAATGAGCCGAAATTGACCACGTCCATCGCGCAGCCGGGGATGATGCACTCCCAGCAAGCCGCGACCGAATAATTTACCGCGTCGGCGTAGTCGTATCCCAGCTCAAGAAGCCCGGGGATGACGACGTCGTCGTTTGAATACTGCGGGAAGCCGAGACCCACCGCCGTCAGCGTCGTTCCGAGCTCATAGAGGCTTTCGGGCGTGTTTTTATTGACGCGAAGGTTGATCTTCGGGTCTATGACGCGTAAATTTCGGCTTGCGATGAGGCAAAGCTCGGAAAATTCCGAGAAGCATTCGCCGCCCTCCGCCGTCAGACCGCCGAGCATCAGACTTTGGCCGTTGTCACCCTGCTGAATGCCGCTATACATATCGCTGTCAATGTTGAAGGAGATGAAGAAATCCTCGATCAGCTCGAGCGCGGATTCCTTCGTCAGCCTTCCCGCCGCGATGTCGGCAAAGTAATAGGGGGCAAAATGCAGGTCGAATCTGCCCACGGTGTTGTGATAATCGCCCTCGAGCCAGAGCGAGTAGTGCAGAATTCTGAAAAACTGCAAAGCCTCGCGCAGAGTTCTTGCGGGCTTTGCGGGGACCTGCGCGAGCACTTCGGCGACGTCGGGTCTGCCGATCTCCTCCGCGTGCTTGCGGTATCTTTCCGCAAGGTCGAGGATCGCCTTTATTACGCGCGCGCGGTGTTCGTCGGCTCCTTCAAGGCGCGAAAGAAGACCCGATTTTATCGAGGAAATATAATCGGGTGTGTAGTTTGACTGATAGCCGTTCTCGTGGACGCTATGCAACACCTTGATCGCGCGCCATTCGCCCTTCATGAAAATATCGGGCAACTTGCCGACTGTGCGCATAAATACTATCTGCTGACCCTCGAAAATATGGGGCTGCTCCGCGCCCGCGGCGATCTCGAAGCGCTCTGTCATACGCTCGACTGCGGGAGTGCCGAGCGCCGAATGCCGCGCGGCAAAATCCGCCTCGGGAAACTCCCTCCGCATCGAACGCTGCACCCTGTTTTTTATAATATCATTGTAATATTTTTCGTTCATAGCACACCTCGGATGAAATGTTTTACTGAGATGATTATAGCATATATTTGAAGCAAAGTCAATGAAAAACCTGCCAAAACGCGGTCAGGCTACTGACAAATTCATAAAATTTGCACAATATTAGGTAAAACGTTATGTTTGCTCTCGCAAAGCAGGTAAAATGGATTTTTGTGATTTTCTCTATCTATCGTTGTAAAAATTGGATGGCATAAAAAGAACGATTTGTGCAAAATAATAGTACGATTTCTATTGACGAAATCGTACTATTATGCTATAATATTAGTAGCCAAGGAAAGGAGGCTTTAACTATGTCTATTACTGTAACTGAACTTAAGCTCAATCTTTCAAAGTATCTTTTGCTCTCTGCGACAGAAGATATTTATATCACCAAGAACGGCAAAATCGTATCAAAGCTTACAAACCCTTTTCAAGAGCGTGTGGACATCGCTAAATCGTTGTTCGGTATCCTTCCGGCAGATATCACTTTAGAAGAAGCACAGAAGGAGAGACTTGATCAGATATGAGAGCATTGCTTGACACTTGCGTTATCATTGATGCTCTCCAAAGTCGAGAGCCGTTTTCCGACGATGCACAAACCATATTCTTACTTGCAGCAAATCAACAGTTCGTTGGTTGCATTACAGCAAAATCCTCCACGGATATCTACTATTTGATGCACCGTTACACTCACAACGATAAGCAATCTCGCGCTGTACTGAGTAAGCTCTTTACCCTGTTCGAAGTATTGGATACGGCAGGCACAGATTGCCGTCACGCCATCCCATCGCATATAACCGACTATGAGGACGCTGTGATGATCGCCACGGCTGCACGATCTGAGGTCGATTGCATCGTAACACGCAACACACACGATTATGCGAAATCCCCTGTGACTGTATTTACGCCCGAGGAATTCATTGCAAAAATCAATGAGGAAAACGAGTGATCCTCAAATAACTTTCGTTTTATAAAAAACTGTTTTCATCATTAATCTTGGTTTGTTGTCCGTTTTTAGTAAACAATTAAGGCTGTATCACATTTCTATGATACAGCCTTAATTTAATTATACATCTCTTTTCCTCTTAAAGCAAAGGATGATTATCGCGATCGCGATAACGGCGATCAGAAGGTAGTAATACCTCAAAGATCCGTTCTCCTGAACCGATATGGGAGGTTCGACTTCGGTCGTCACCTCGGGGTCGGTCTGTGGCGGTGTGGTGGCGATAGTTTCGGGCTCGGTCTGTGCTTGGGTGGTTTCGGGTTCTGTTTCGGGAAGAGTCGTTTCCTCCGCGGTAGTTTCGGGAGCTGTGGTGACCTCGGGCGCCTTTGTCGTTTCGGGGGCTTCGGTCACAACGGGGATCGGCACGGCTTTATAGACCGCGCGGTAGACCTCGTTGCCGCGAGCCGTTTCGCTGACGGTCTTGTTCCAGCCCGTAAACTCATAAGTATACTTTTCATCCGCGGGTCTGACGGGAGCCTCGGGAATGATTATCTTGTTTCCGTAGGGATATTTGCCGGAGGAGATGCTTCTTCCGTCATAATCGACAAACTCGACCGTATACTCCTCGATGCGCCAGATGGCATAAAGCGTGGCATCGGCATCGGCGGTGTAGACGGAATCGGGCCAATACTCGACCGCACCGCCGTTCACCGATGACCAGCCGATGAGACTGTAGCCCTCTCTGCGAGGAACGCGTGAAGCGAGCTCAAGCGGTACGCCCGCGTCCTTATAATGATACGCAAGCGGCGACTCGCCGCCGTTTGTGTCAAGCGTCAGGGTGAACTGCTCCCTTTCGGCATGAAGAAGGTATATCCAACCCTCACCGCCGCCAAGATCGACAAGTCCCCAGCCAAGATCGACTTCCTTGACCTCGACCCTCTCGCCCGCTTTAAGCTGCCCGATCACATCCTCGCGGACGTTGATCTCGCGGCAAACGGGCACGTCCCCCGTCAGCGTGTAGAAGCCGGGGAGCTTTTGGTCGGTCTTGTATGTAAAATCATACTTGGTGCCCACGAGAGTTTTATAATTCGGTGTAGCATAACCGACGAGCTTTTCGCTGTCGAAAGGATAGGATTTTTGGCAAACGCAGTAGTTGTCCGTGTTTCCCTCGACGGTATAGACGAATCCGCTGTCGGTGCCAATAACGAGTCCGACGTGGCTCGCGACGTAGCCCTGCGCGGCGTCCTCGGGCTTGACGAAGAAAATAATATCGCCCGTCTGCGGGATATAACCGCTGTTTGCCTCACGGAACATTCCGCGCGAACGGAAATCCCTTACCGCGCGCGAACAGCTTACGAAGGTCGGGACGGTGGATTCCGACACCCGCGCCTGACGCAGACACCAGGAAACGAACGCCGCGCACCAGGAATAGCCATAGCTCATTCCGTTGCCCTCGCCGTTGTCGAGCTTGCCGTACATACGGTTGTACTCGGCAAAGTTTTTGAAGCCTTCAAGGTTCGAGCCGCTCATATCCGAGTCGTCGTTGCCCTCGTGATAACCGTACTGCGTCAGCGCGATCGAAACAACATCGTATCTCTCGTCGCCCGTCAGCTTGTAATCCTTGAGTGCCTTGTAATATTTACTTGATTTATACTCATTGCTGACGTAATATGTAGGCGTCACAGCATCGCTCTGCACCGAAAAAAGCGGAAAACAAGCAAAAACCGTCAACACCGCCAACCATACGCAGCATATTTTTTTAACGATCCCGAAGATCGGCATAATAGTCCTCCAAAATGAAATGAATCGATTATATTATACCAAAACCATAATAATAAATAAACAACAAAATATAAATTATTTTTACGGGAAATGACAAGAGAACGCTTCTTAATTATTCATTATTCATTCTTCATCATTCATTCTTCATTTGACCAGTCTTGATTATTGATGAATAATGAATAATGAAGCCGCTTCGCTGATGAACCGCACCTGCGGTGCATGAATAATTGTAGGCAAGTGCAAACAAAACGTTCTTGGTATCGTTTGATTGCAATAAATACCCTTCTCCATTGTGCAGTACAGACTCCGCCACCCCTCATTCGTCGCTTCGCGCCACCTTCTCCCAAGATCCGGGAGAAGGCGAATGGGTTGGTTCGTAATCCTTTGCATTTCAGCGAACATCGTTTAATGCTATAATTTTGTTTAGGCAGATCGGAATGATTTATTAAAAGAAGTTTGTGCAAACTCCATTGCGAGTACAAAATAATTCAAATAAAAATATTCCTTGTTGACCAACTGAATTATAGTAATGAATATTGTTCGCTGAACAAATAAGCGAATCGCACAAACTTTTAGCCTTCTCCCGGATCTTGGGTAGCGAAGCGGCGACGCGGTATTGAATGACAGTCCGGGGGACTGTCAGACCCGCGGCGTGACCGAGCCGCAGCGAGACAGGTGGCGCGCGCGAGCGTGACGAATGAGGGGTGGCGGAGTCTGTACTGCATATTAGACAGAAATATTAAAGCAATACCGCACAACTTCGTGGCGCGCAAATGCGCCATCGGAATTGTGCGGTATTACCTTAAAGACCTCTCTTTCACATTCGATTTTGAAATATTGTAAGGCTTTATCGCTTCTTATGACTGATTTTATGACTTTTTGTGGAGGAGAGCGTTATCTCCCCTCTGTTCAACATATTGGAATTTGTCAGTATTACAACTGCTTTATCTCATTGGCAATCATAGCCACGGCTTTTGCGTTTGTATCAATTTTAATGGTACCCAATGCTTGATACATCGGTATTCTTGCTATGCTTCTCTCAATTACATCTTCAGAGCGAATACCTCTTTCTACATCCATTGATAATCTTTCACACAGAGTCTTTTCATCCGCTACAAGCGAGACGCATTTCACCTCACAGTTCTGTGTATCCAGCTTCTCAAGTATGGAATTGATAATACTCTGCTCGTGCATCACCCAACAGAAAATGATATTCTCATATGCAGAACATTTCAGAAAACTATTGATTAGGTAACAAATATTATTCGTCACCATTGCTTT
>JAFQGP010000091.1 GCA_017415485.1 Clostridia bacterium | reverse complement strand
TGAACAAATTTCTTCCACCAAGCCTTCTTTACGTTGTTCTTAAGCTCAACGCCGAGAGGTCCGTAGTCCCAGGTGTTTGCAAGGCCGCCGTAGATCTCGGAGCCGGGGAAAATGAAGCCGCGATTTTTACACAGAGCGACTATTTTGTCCATGGTTTTTGCTTTGTTGTCCATTTTTGTATCCTCTTTTTTAATTATAAATTCTCTTGTAAGCCGCGAAAATATCGCAGGTTGCCGTTTCGTCAACGACTGTCAGCTCATTCTTGCCGACGGTTTGCTTTCTTGTCACTATTGAAAGCTCGCGGTTGTTGGGCGCGTATTTGAAGATAAGGTCGATATTATTCTTGAATTCATCGAGGGTGAAATTTGTATCGACGTGCTTCTCCATTTCCGCGAATACAGCGGGGGCGCGGTTATAGTTGGTTATGCTGATGAAGGTCGAAATGAACTTTCTGATCAACTCTGCAGTTGTCTTGGTGCGCGATCCGCCGTCGGTATAATTATTGAACATTAACACGTCAAGTACGCCCTGACCGTCAAGGCGATGCGCGCCTTTGGCGATGTTGATATTTATACCGCCTGCATTATCGACATATCTCATATCACAGGGGACGTTGAAATTGATTCCACCGAGGGCATCGATGATTGCGGGCAATGCCTCCATTGAGGCAACTGCATAGTTGTCGATCGATATTCCCGTCATAGCATAGATCTTATTGAGCAGAATATCAAGCCCGTATCTGCCGTATACTTCGGAAAGCTTTATGTATCTGCCTGACATATCAACATAGGCATCCGTCGGGAAGACCGTATAAGTAAACAGCCCTCTTTCCTTGTCGGCGTTTATGAGTACAAGTGCATCAGCCTCAATTATTCTGTAATCGATCGAATAGAAGCCGCCCGAGAAGATCAAACTGCCATCATCGGCAACAAGCCCATCGGGGCTTTGATACTTTTCGTCCGAAACAACTCCACCGGGCTTCGGGAGAGCATCCGCGGGAGGTGCGGCAGCAGTTATCTCTTCTTGCTTGATCCCATAAAGCTTTTCAAGCATTGCGGGATCATAGTTGACAAAATCGGAGGGTCTGTAATCTGTTCCTATCAACAACAAATTGAATGATTCGCCGCCGTTTCCGAATTGGATCCCGATATTTCCCGGGCCGTTGTTTTCGGGATCATCTGCGGTGTTCTCGGGCACTCTTGTGTCTTCTCCGTCCGTGCCGAGAATATTATTCAGTATAAGTCCCACAAGCATATAAGCTATAAGACCGAAAATAATGAGCGCAATAAGGAATGTCAAAACAAAATTCTTTGTTGCGGAAAGCATTTAGCTCCTCCTTTCGTTTTTATATATTATACTATATTACGTTTCGTTTGACAAGGGGGTAATTGTAACAATTATTCCACTCTCTCGCCAAGGATCTTGACATAATGCTGATAAAACTCCTCGTATCTGCCCTCGTCGAGTGCTTCGCGGATCTTTTCCATAAGCTCGTTGTAGAAATAGAGGTTATGAAGCACGGCAAGGCGCATTCCGAGGCTTTCCTTTGCCTTGAAAAGATGGCGGATGTAGGAGCGGCTGTAAAGACGGCAAGCGGGGCACTGACAATCGGGGTCGATGGGTCTGTCGTCCTTGGCAAATCTTTCATTGAGAAGGTTGATCTTACCCTTCCATGTGAAGAGGTTGCCGTGGCGTGCGTTACGGCTGGGCATTACGCAGTCGAAGAAATCGACGCCTCTGCGGACAGCCTCGATGATATTGAGGGGAGTACCGACGCCCATAAGGTATCTTGCCTTATCCTTGGGCATATAGGGCTCTACCGCGTCGATAATGCGGTACATATCCTCGGTCGCCTCGCCGACTGCAAGGCCGCCGATAGCGTAGCCGTCGAGGTCAAGGGCTGCGATCTGCTTCATATTTTCGATGCGGAGATCCTCATAGGTTCCGCCCTGATTGATTCCGAAAAGGAGCTGATGGGGGTTGATGGTATCGGGGAGCGAGTTCAGACGAGCCATTTCCGCCTTGCATCTTACAAGCCAGCGAACGGTACGCTCTGCGGACTGCTTGACGTATTTATAAGGAGCGGGATTTTCAACGCACTCGTCGAAAGCCATTGCGATGGTGGAACCGAGGTGCGACTGGATCTGCATACTTTCCTCGGGACCCATAAAGATGCGCTTGCCGTCAACGTGGGAAGCGAATTTTACGCCTTCCTCGGTGATCTTGCGAAGCTGCGACAGTGAGAAGACCTGGAATCCGCCGCTGTCGGTAAGGATGGGGCCGCTCCAATTCATAAACTTGTGAAGGCCGCCCATTTCATAGATGAGCTTATCGCCGGGACGGATGTGAAGGTGGTAGGTATTTGAAAGCTCGACCTGGCAGCGGACTTCTCTGAGGTCTTCGGATGAAATACCTCCTTTTACTGCGGCGCAGGTGCCGACGTTCATAAATACAGGGGTCTGGATGTCACCGTGAACGGTGTGGAAGACGCCGCGGCGGGCTTTGCCTTCCTGTTTCAGAAGCTCGTACATATTAACTCCTCTTAAATAAATGATCTATTGTATTTTTAGTAATTTCTATTGCTATCGGTCTGCCGTGCGGACAGCAGATGACTTCGGGATTTGCCCTGAGCTCGCGGACGAGCCATTCGGCGTATCCTTCGGGATATACTCTTCCCGCTTTGATCGCCGCTTTGCAGGATGCCTGATAGAGCGCCTTTTCAAAGATTATATCGGTTGTCAGCTCTACGCCCGAACCGTTTCTGATTGCTTCGGCAAATGATTCAAAGATTGCGGAAACGGCGTTGACGGATATTGCCGAGGGGATCTCGGTTACGTAAACGGTGTTTCTTGCAGAACGGAAGCCGAAACCGACGCGCTCGATCTTTTCGCGGTATTCCTCAAGAGAAGCGATCTCCTCGCTCATAAGCATTACCTCGACGGGCACTGCCATAAGCTGTGTATCGCGCTCCAAGGATGTGAGTGCACGTTTGAGCGACTCAAAGATCAGTCTTTCGTGTGCCGCGTGCTTGTCGACAAGCATCATCACGTTTTTGTTTTCGACGATTATGTATGAATTGAATACCTCACCGACAAGTCGGTAAAATCCGCCCTCGACCGGCTCGGCGGGTTTGGCAAACTCTTCGCGCTTGGGTTCTACGGTGGGCAAAGGCTCGAGTATGTATTCTTTTTTGGGTTCTTCCACGATTTGATTAACTACGCTTTTGTATACAGGCGGTGCGCGGAAGACGGGGATTTCAGGTGGTGGAGCCTCGGGGAGCGGGGGCTTTTCTTCTGCGGGCTTTGGAGGCTCGGAGATATCCATTTGAGAAAACTGCGGCGTTTTATCAAGTGTTCTGTCAACTACCGGTACGAATGCAAAATTTGCCGACGGCTTGGTTGAGCTTGTGAATGCAGGTTTTCTGCCTTCAAGCGAATTGATCTCGGGGCGCTCGGTATTCTCGGCGAGCGCTGTTCTTGTTGCGTGATATATAGCATCAAATACGGGGCGCTCGTTTGAAAACTTGACTTCGAGCTTGCCCGGATGGACGTTTACGTCAACGGTATTGGGTGCGATATCAATGTATATCACGCATCCCGGGAATTTCTCGGGAGGGATATAGGAGGTGTACGCCTGCTCGATCGCAGCCATACCCGTTTTTGTTTTGATATATCTTCCGTTGATGAAGAAATTCTGATAGTTTCTGTTGGCGCGGGGGGTGGCGGGGGAGGTTATGAATCCCGAAACCTTGACGCCCTCTCTTTCGGCGTTGACTTCAAGGACAGCTTTGGCAAAATCCTTTCCGTATACACTTCTTATAACCGATTGACGGTTTCCATCACCGCTTGTTTCAAGTTTGAGAGAGCCATCGGAGATCAGCTTGAAGGCCACCTCGGGGTGCGAAAGAGCTATCTTTTCGAGTACAGCGCAAACTGCCATACCTTCGGTGAGGTCGCGCTTTAGGAACTTTAGTCTTGCGGGGACGTTTGCGAAGAGGTTCTCAACTATGATCGTTGTACCGTCCGAAGCGCCTCTTTCGCTTACTGCGCCAACTCTGCCAGAATTGATCTCAATAAATGCTCCCATTTCGCGGTCGCGGGTCTTCGAGATGATTCGCACGTCAGCAACCGAGCATATTGCGGCAAGAGCTTCGCCGCGGAAACCGAGAGTCATGATAGCTTCAAGGTCGTCAGCCTCGCGGATCTTACTCGTTGCGTGTCGGCGGACGGCAATGGGCAGATCTTCGGGCTCGATACCCGAGCCGTTATCCGTTACACGCATAAAGAGAACTCCGCCGCGTTGGATCTCGACTGTGACTCTGTCCGCACCTGCATCTATTGAATTTTCAACCAACTCTTTAATTACCGAAGCGGGTCTGTCGACGACCTCGCCGGCGGCTATAAGGTTGGCAACTTCAAAACTCAATACGTTGATCTTGCCCATTTTTCCTACCGTTTTACTTTAGTTTCTTCTGGAGCTCGTTAAGGAGCGCCATCGCCTCGAAGGGCGACATATTGTTGAGATCTGCCGCGCGAATGTCATCGATCACGCTGTCGTTGATACAATCGTCAAGTGTGATCGCGATGTCCTCATCGGGGATCTCAATTTCATTATCCTTCATTGCCCTTGCGCGTGCTTCTGTTTCGGCAAGGATGACCTTTGCGCGGTTAATTACCTCATTCGGGATACCCGCAAGCTTTGCTACCTCAATACCGTAGCTGTCATCGGTTCCGCCGGGGACTATCTTTCGAAGGAATACTATTCCGTCGCCACGTTTTCTTGCGGCAATATTGTAGTTTACAACGCCGTCGAGCTCGTCAGCAAGCGAGGTAAGCTCATGATAATGCGTTGCAAATAGTGTCTTTGCGCCGACCTTTTTGCTTTGCGTGTATTCTACGATCGCGCGAGCGATACTCATACCGTCAAATGTCGATGTGCCGCGGCCTACCTCGTCATAAATGATGAGGCTGTTCTTGGTTGCAGAGCGCAGGATCGTTGCGACCTCGGTCATTTCGAGCATAAAGGTCGATTGTCCCGAAGCAAGGTCGTCGGATGCTCCGACTCTTGTGAAGACTCTGTCGACCACGCAGATATCTGCAGCGGATGCGGGAACATAGGAGCCGATCTGCATCATAATACTGATTATCGCAACCTGGCGCATATAGGTTGATTTACCCGCCATATTCGGGCCCGTGATTATCATCAGGCGCGAATTTTTCATATCGAGATGAGTGTCATTGGGAACAAAATAGGAATCCTTGACGAAAAGCTCGACGACGGGGTGTCTGCCGTCGCGGATCTCGATCATCTTCGAGTCGTTGATCGAGGGGCAGACATAATTATTCTTTGCGGCTACCGATGCAAGCGAGCAATAAACATCAAGCTTTGCAAGAAGTGATGCCGTCATCTGTATTCTCGGCGCAGCGGCGGCTACGAGTGCACGCACCTGCGAGAACAGATCGTATTCGAGAGCCGCAAGGCGGTCGCCCGCGCCAAGCACGGTCGATTCGATCTCTTTGAGCTCTTCCGTTATGTATCGCTCGCCGTTTGCGAGGGTTTGTTTTCTGATATAGTGAGGAGGGACCTGATCCATAAAGGATTTTGATACCTCGATATAATAGCCGAACACGCGATTGTTGCCGATCTTCAGCGTTTTTATGCCCGTGGCTTCGCGCTCTTTTTCGGCGATCTGCTCGAGCCATTCTTTACCGCCGCCAAGGATCTTGCGAAGTTCATCGACATCATTATCGTAACCTTCGGCGATCATACCGCCTTCGCGAACCGAAAAAGGAGGCTCGGCTACTATCGCGTTGTTGATAAGTGACGTTATATCCTCAAGTGTATCAAGCTGATTACGGAGTGTGATAAGTTCGTTGCCCTGACAAGATGATAGAATCTCTTTTATCTTGGGGACTACCGAAAGAGTTGAACATATCGCGCGGAGATCGCGGGCGTTTGCGCTGCCGAAGACCACGCGTGCGACAAGGCGCTCGAGATCGAGAACTCCGTCCATAAGGTCGGCGATGTCCTCGCGAAGCATATAGCTTTCAAAGAGTTCGGTGACTGCGTTCTGTCTGCGGAGTATTTCCGATACCGAAAGGAGGGGATGCTCGATCCACATTTTGAGCATTCTCGCTCCTGCGGCGCTTTTTGTTTTGTCCAGCACCCACAAAAGCGATCCCTTCTTCTCTTTTGTGCGCATCGTTTCGGTAAGCTCGAGGTTGCGGCGCGTTGAATAGTCGATCTGCATATATCTGTTTGTTTCGTAGATATTGAGATCTTTAATATACGACATATCCGAGCGCTGTGTTTCGGCGATATAGGAAATGATCGCGCCGAGAGCATAGATGAGGGGCTTTTTCTGCTTGTCCTCATCGCGGAGTATGCCTGCAAAATGTCTTTCGGCGGCAACTGTTGAAGCGATCGGCTCAAAGAAATGAGCTCGTCTGTCCTCGACCATTGAACCGATTCGTGTTCTGATAAACTCGGAAAGCGAGGGCATAGTATCGAGCGGGACGTTGATGAGAATCTCACTCGGCTGATAGGTTGCAAGCTCGTTTTGGATCTCTGTCAAAGCATTTTTGCTATCGAAATCGGTAGCGTAGATCTGACCCGTTGAGATGTCGGCAAAGCAAAGTCCTGCGCCGTTATCCGAAAAGCAGAGCGAGCAAAGGAAGTTGTTTGCGCCTTCGGTCAGCATCTGTGCCTCGAGGACTGTGCCGGGAGTTATGATACGGACAACGTCACGCTTGACAAGCCCCTTGGCGGTTGCGGGATCTTCGACCTGCTCACAGATTGCGACTTTATATCCCTTCTCAATGAGCTTTGCGATATATCCCTCTGCGCTGTGGAAGGGCACGCCGCACATTGGTGCGCGTTCTGCTTCACCGCAATCGCGTCCTGTAAGTGTCAACTCAAGCTCGCGTGAGGCTGTGAGGGCATCGTCAAAGAACATCTCGTAAAAATCGCCGAGACGGTAAAACAAGAGGTAGCCCTCGTATTGATTCTTTATTTCAAAATATTGCTGCATCATTGGAGTCATAATGCAACACCTCTCATTTCTTAAGCGTTAATGATTAATGGCAACCGTGGCAGGTGGAGCAATCGTGAGTGCAAGCGGAGGGGTCTTCGCCCGTGATCTGCTGCATCATGATGTTGTTGATCTGTGTGAGAAGCTCACGAACCTGATCCTGCTTTTCGCTGAACTCAACAAAGGTCTTGGATGCGGTGATCTCACCGTAAAGACCCTGAAGTCTGCCCTGAACGGTTTCGATGATGAATGCGTTGGGCTCGGGCTTTGTATTCTCCTCGGCGAGAAGCTGCTGC
The DNA here is from genome assembly GCA_017415485.1 of Clostridia bacterium. Classification (GTDB taxonomy): domain Bacteria; phylum Bacillota; class Clostridia; order Oscillospirales; family CAG-272; genus CAG-390. The sequence goes on along the minus strand of JAFQGP010000091.1, from coordinate 2,223 downwards.
TGTACCGAATACTCGCGGATCTTGTCCTGGAGTGCTTCGTCTGCAACGTATGCTGCCTCTGCAGCCTCGTAAGCCTTCATAAGTGCGCTTTCTTTAACTTCCTTGCCGATAGTTGCGGCAAGCTCGAGAATCTGTGCTTTTTCCATTTTATATAATTCCTTTCAAAATAAATCTTATTTAACTTCCTCGCCGTAAAGGGCGTAGGCGTGTGTTTTTGTTACTTTTACGTTGACGTAATCGCCATCGCGCGCGGTTTCCGACGCGAAGAGCAGTATTTTGTTGCCTTCGGTTCTTCCCTCAAGCATACCCGCGTTGTTCTTGCTCTGTCCCTGGCAAATGACGCGATAGGTCTTGCCGAGGCATTCTGCATTGAGGCTATCTGCGATCCGTGTTTGAAGATCAAGGAGTCGGCGCATTCTGTCTGCCTTTACGTCATCGGGGACAACGTTCTCCATTTTTGCGGCGGGAGTGCCGTTTCGGGGCGAATATATGAAGGAAAAGACCATATCGTATTTGACGTATTCGAGAAGTTCGAGAGTCTTCTCAAAATCCTCTTCTGTTTCGCCGGGGAATGCAACGATTATGTCTGTCGAAAGTGTTGCATCGGGGAGCTTTTCCTTGATGTAATCAAGAATTTCGATGTACTTCTCTGCCGTGTATCCGCGGTTCATTTTGCGAAGGATCTCGCTTGAACCCGATTGGAGCGGCAAGTGGAACTGACGGGCGATGTGCTCGTTTTCTGCCATAACGTCGATCAGCTTCTTTGTTGCATCCTTCGGGTGGCTTGTCATAAAGTGAAGCTTATAGTCGCCTTCGATCGAGGCAAGGCGCCGGAGCAGATCGGCAAAATCGCAATCGAAATCGCAGCCTCTGCCATAAGAATTCACGTTCTGACCGAGAAGTGTTATGTCCTTATAGCCTTCAGCGATAAGCTGACGAACCTCGGCTTCGATAGCATCGGGATGACGGCTTCTCTCTCTGCCTCGAACGTAAGGAACGATGCAGTAGGAGCAGAAATTGTTGCATCCGTACATGATGCTGACCCAAGCGCGGTAGTTGCTCTCGCGCACTACGGGGATGTCTTCAACTACCGGGGGCTTGTCCTCGGGGATGATGAAGGTCCTTTTTGCCCCCGAAAGACGTCGGTAAAGGAGCTCGGGGAGCATATAAAGGTCCGATGTGCCGAAGGTGAAATCTACATAAGGGTATTTATGCTTGATCTCGTCGGCGCGGTGCTCCTGAGAAGGCATACAACCGCAAACCGCGATGACAAGCTCTTTTTTGTTATTTTTGCAATGCTTGTACTGACCGATCAGCGAAAGCGCTTTCTTTTCGGCGTGCTCACGGACGGCGCAGGTGTTGACCACGATAAAATCGGCTTCGTCGGGTTTATCTGTTATCGAATAACCCATTTCAGCCGCCATACCTGCAATGCGCTCGCTGTCCGCCTCGTTTTGTTGGCATCCGAAAGTCTGCACAAAGCATTTATAGTCCTTGCCTCCGACCAACGAAAACACGGCATCCGCATATGTTTTTCGATCCTCGGGAACGGGCTTTTCTTTTGATATTCTAATACATTTATTCATAGCAATATTACTCGATTATATATAAATATTATATCACTTTATTATACTACAAAATCGTCTTTCTGTCAAGTGAAAATTTTGCTTTTCGATGTCGCGCTGACAAAATAAGCCATAATGCCCGAGTGAGTTGACTTTTCGGCAATAATTTGGTATAATATATTACTACAACCATTCAGAACGGGTAATTATGAAAATATCAAAAAGTACACTTGTATTTATCGGAATACTTAGTATATCAATGTCGCTTGCCTTGATTATTGCAGGGTTTTACGTGCATTTGTCGGGTAATCAAGATATAACGCTCGAGGCGACGGATCGCGCAACCGATTACGATATTGTTACCGCACAAGAGGTAACGACAGTTTTTGACGATACTACAGAAATCATTCAAACGACGGAAATTGTCAATACGACAGTTGAGGAAACCACGGAAGTAATCCCCGAAACAACTATCGAAGAAACAATTGCGGAGGAAACTACCGTCGAAGTAACAACTGTTGAGGAAACGACAGCCGAGGAAACAACAGCCGAGGAAACTACCGTCGAAGAGACAACCGCCGAGGAAACAACAGCCGAACCAGAAACTACTGCGCACGTTCATGCTTATTCAGCTTGGAAAACGATAAGTGAGCCAACT
>JAFQGP010000090.1 GCA_017415485.1 Clostridia bacterium | reverse complement strand
CCTCAAACTCTGCCGCCTCGCGACCTACAGCATACATCCACCGCTCGTATTCCTCGGGCGTGCGAGTGACAAATTCGCGCCAATCGGTGAGGCTCCTGTTGTAGCAGAGATCGGGATGGCTTTCAGGTGTTGCCACGGACTCTGACACGGCCATGTGATAATTCTCACCGCAGCACACCATACCGTACCGCTCGGCAAGCATCTTGACCGTGGTAGACTTGCCGGCGTATGCAGTTCCGGTGATGAAATATACGTTTTTCAAATAGTGCTTCAGAACGTTGTTTCCAATCTTCATTTTCGTACCTTTTTGTTTATTCAACCCCGTGCATCCCCATCAAGTCGCGCAGGTCTCCGAAGCTCTTATCGTACTGCGCCCGGGAGATCGCACCGTTTTGCAGGAAAGTATCGAGTAATTTCTTCTACTGACAGAACAGATTGACCTTCTGCCAACGATCCTTTGTCATGAGATTGGAGTGCCCCGTGCGGATCTCGCCGAGTTGCAACACTTCGATTCCCTCGGTCTTGCGCTGATAGACGAATCCTAACTTTTCCTGCACGCGACGGCTTTTCTCGTTGCCGTCGTAGTAGCCACACCAGATGCGGTTCATTTTGAGATCCTCAAAGGCGTAGCGGAGCATCTCACGCGCGGCTTCGGGAATCAGCCCCTGCCCCCAATACGGCTTTCCAATCCAATAGCCAAGCTCGTATTCATCGTCCGCTTCAGCAAGGTCATTTCGATGAAATCCGATACTGCCGATCGGTTTGCCGTTATCTTTGAGGCACACGGCAAAGGTGTCGGGCGCGGACAGTACCGTGCGAATGATCTCACGGCTGTGCTCCACGCTCGTATGGGGCGGCCATCCGGCAGGTGGTCCTACATCGGTGTCGCTTGCGTATGTAAATAAATTCTCTGCATCATCCTCGCACCACGGGCGCAGAATGAGGCGGTTTGTTTCTAAAATCATAGCTTTTCCTAAAAATCATTATAATTTATCGGTCGGCAAAATACTTTGCGATCTCTTCCATCCGGCTCTCCTGCTTGACCGAGAAGGGGCAACGGCTCTCACAATGGCCGCAATGCAGGCAAGAGGCGGCATTGACCGACAGCTTTGTGTAGTGGTTGGCGGCGATATCGTCACCTGCCAGAGCAAGGTCATAATACTTGTTTACAAGCCCGATATCAATTCCTGCCGGACAGGGCTGACAATGGTTGCAGTACACGCAAGTGCCCGTGATGGTATCCGCCGTAAAGCTGCCGATGATGGAATAGTCCTTTTCCTCGTCGGTGGCGGTGAGGAATTTCAAAAGCGTATCCAGATGCTCCATCATCTGCACACCGGGCACGGCAGTCAGAACACCGGGGCGGTCGATGGCATATTGCAAGCATTGATTATGAGTCAGCGCAACTCCAAAGGGCGATTGTTCGACAGACAAAAGCTGACCTGCGAAAAAGGGCTTCATAACCGAAATGCCAACGCCCTCGCGCTCGCAACGCTTGAAAAGCTCGAATCGCTCACCCACCGAGCCAATGCCGTATTCATCACCCTTTTCAAAATCGTAGGCGGGGTTGAGGGAGAACATCATCATGTCCACAAGCCCCGTGTCAAGGATGCTATTTGCCACGCTCGGTGTATGCGAGGAGAAGCCGATATGATGAACAATACCCTGCGCTTTCAATTCCTTCAAATAGTCAAGCACACCGATCTCGCAAAGCTTTTCGAAGTCCTCGTCATCATCCACGCAATGAAGGAAGCCGAAGTCCACGTAGTCCGTGCCAAGCTGTTCAAGTTCCCAAAGGAAGGTCTTTTTGATGGTATCAAAATCGCGGCACCAACCGTATTCACCGTTCTCATCATATACGGCACCGAAATGCACCTGCAAAAACACCTTCTCTCGGCAATCCTTGATCGCTCTGCCGATGGGCGCATAGGACGCGCCTGCCGTGCAAAGGTCAAAAAAGTTGATACCGTTGTCAATAGCCTTGCGAATAATTGCTTCGATCTCATCAACGGGCGTCTTTCCGATACCGCCCATTCCGAGACCGAGCACGCTGAATTTTTCATTTTCATTTCCGTGGGGAAGTTGTCTGTATTCCATAATCATTGATCCTCTTATTTTCATTATTGATTCATTCCATCCACCGTCTCACAGGGTTTAGCAGTCATTTCCACCCACGCGGGACGGAAACCGCTTTTGATGGCGTTGCGGACAGATCCCACATTGCACCAAGCTGCGCAGTAAAACGGAACTTTTCCGCGATTCAGTATCTCGATGGCAAGATGGCTTGTGAGCGCCGAGGCAATTCCCTGCCTGCGATATGAGGGAAGCACGTCAATACCGATCTGCCACATGGTGTCGCAGTCAGCGGAGCAACCTGCAAGTCCGACAAGCCTGTCACCGTCATACGCACCAACACCAAGAACATCAAGCTCCTTGCGCTTTTCACAAAGGGCGTTCGACCATTCGGGCAGGTATAGGTCGGCGAAATCACGCTGCGCCAACAATCTCAATTCGTAGGGGTCGGCGCCCTCGACGACCCGTTCACGCAAAATATCCACATCCGGCAAAAAATACTCCGCCATAAAGCAGATCTTCTGCCCTTTTTCCTGCAGTGCATCGTTCAACGCGTGCAGATGAGGCGTTTCAAAAAGATGCTCCACGGGGAATTTGTTTATGTATTTTTCGGTGATCTCTCGGAATTCGGGCGACACCGAAGCCACCACGTTATTGCCGTATGACACGAGCTGACAGGAAAACGGGAGCTTCAAATACCGCCTCGCGCCCTCGCTCTCCTTCGACGTGACGATAACATTCTCGCTTTTCTCAAAATCAGCAGGCTCGGCGCAAAGGTCGATGGCAGATTGCGCCATGGCGATTTTAAATATTTGTTGGTTAGTCATTGTTTCTCCGATTTATCAGGTCATATCATAGGTTCTATATCCGCATTCAATAATCTTAAGCTGAAGATTGTGAAAGCGATGCCGAGTATCGTTTTTTGAGAAAAACTCCGCAAGTTTTCCTTTTTTCAAGAGCTTAATCATAATAGGCTTTGCCAAAGTGTAAAAAGTAAAACTACCGTCAATAATATTTCTTTCTCCAATACACTTTGATTCTTCCAGCGAGTTCACCTTTGCCCAAACCTCCGCGCATTCGGCAAAATCAATATACATACCATTTTTCAACGCAATGCCTTGTACGGTAATTTCGAGCATTTCATTTTCTGTAAACGCTTCATACTCCGAGAAATATTTATCTTTATCCATATAAATAATCTCCTTACGGATTGTATTTTTCTAAAATCTCCATAATATCTTGCTCATACACATTCCCACCGAGAACATTGCCATTCGGCTCGAAGGATACACAACGCACGTCGCTTGTGTCCTCTACATACGGATTTTCGGGGAGCTCTCCTGTAAAATACTCTGCGAGATATTTCAGCGCGTTCCCTTCGGGGAAAATGATATTTCCCTCATTTGCGGTAATATTCATATCCGCAAAGCTATTAAGGATCTCCCGCGTTTTTTTGTTGTACGGATTTTCATCCGTCGCACTCACCAGCCACGCAGGCTGAAAGCGGATCGGGATGCCGCACGCTTTTGCTTCTGCGGCAAATATTTTCACCACGTCAAGAGGTATTGTTTCCTGATGGAAAGCATCCACTGACAAAAGCAGATCGTTCACTCCGCACGAGGCAAGTCGCTCTGCAACCTCGTGGATTTTGTCGGCATTCTTTGAAAAATAGCCGTTGGTGATGACTTGTCGCTTCGGAATATTCAGCTCCGTTGCGGTTTTCATAATTGCATAGACCGCGTCCGTGTACAAAAGCGGCTCACCTCCAAAGGTCATGACCGTTTGAATATCATACTCCGCCGCAATCTTACGCACCGCATTCGCGGCAATTTGCGGATCGATCCGCTCACCGCAGGACGTGTGATCTCCCTCGGAACAGTGCTTGCACCGCCCCGTACAGGCGTAGGTCACGATGAACTCGATCTTGTTTATATGTTTCAGATATGGATTCATAATTTCTTGGTGTAAGCGGCAATTGCACCAGCCGCAAACTCGGCTGTTCCCTCTACATACTTATCAATGTTCTTTTGGAATCGCTCGTCGGCAACGTACATCTTGCCAAGCCCTGCGAGGATTTCATCCGTGCAAGTGTAGTAGTTCTCGGTGATGTGTTTCTGAAGCTTGGCAACAAGTGCCTGGGATTCAGCAGAATCGGCACTCGCCCCACTATCCTTGCACGCGGCAAACTCGGCAAAGATCGCCATCATGCCATCGTTTGCCTCTGCCCACTTCTCTTTTGTGTAATTCTTTGTCTTTTGTTCATGCTCACGGTAGGCTTCGGTAGCACCCCAACGCTCGCGAGCTTCGGTTTCGTAGTTTGTCATTTTATTTACCCAATTCTTTCATATACATCCATTCTTCTGCCTCCTGTTCGGGAGGAAAGAAGCCGCCGACTTTGTGATAACCGAGCTTTTCATAGAACCTCCAGGCATCCTCGTCGGCTTGCGTGCTCGTCATAACGTACTTGTATCCGCGAGTCGCCATGAGGCTTTCCCATTTGTGCATCATCTGCGTGCCGAAGCCACGATTTCTGTAAGCTTCATCAATGTAGAGCAGATCAAGGAACGGTATCGTTTGCCAAAAGAGACTGTAGCGCAGTACACCAACGACAGGATCCTTCACGCGATGGTTCTGTCCGCCGTTTTTGATAGAATCGTCCTTGAGTACGTAGACTTGGCCGTTCCATATGCACTCGCCCAAGCAAGGTGACGGAATATGGCTGTCCAGCTTGGCTATTTTCTGCTTGTCCTTGCCTTGCGCAAGCTCAATAATCATGAGTGTACCTCGATAATTTTCTTTAATATCTCTTCATCCGCCGGGCAGAACTCATAGTTTGGGATCTCACTCGGCGTGATCCACCTGATATCGTCATGCTCCAATTTCTGCGGTTCACCCTTGGCTATTGCGGCATTAAACAATGTCAGATGCACCGTCAAGTCGGGATAATTATGAACAACGTCCATAAACACATCACCAACAGACAACGTCACCGCGAGCTCTTCTCTGCACTCGCGGATAAGTGCCTGCTCTTTTGTTTCCCCGTGCTCAACTTTGCCGCCAACGAATTCCCATAGGAGTCCTCTCGCCTTATGTGCCGGGCGTTGGCAGATCATGAATTTATCTCCCCGCCAAATAAGGGCGGCTACTACTTCGGTTATCTTCATATTACTTCAATTTCCACACTTATATACCGTAATATTATTTTGGTAATACCAACACATATAGAAACACTCGCATATCGTTAATCGATTCCATGCTCGGCTCGGTATTTCTCGTCGGCGCAAGATTTGCCGAAGTACATAAGCTCCCATACGGCGGGGTCGCTGACTTTTTCGACGATCTTGCCGCATTCGAGTTTCTCAATCGTTGCCGTGCCTTCAAAGCGAAGGTATCCGCCGTCGAAGCCGATCAGCTTGGCGAGCAGACCGAGGGGTTTGGGGAGCACGTCAACGAAACGGGTATTGTTGATATCGCCGCTGCGGTAGTATGTGATTCGGTATTCGTCGCCCGACTCGGTCGTGTATTCGTAGATGACCTTGCTATATACGGGCTTGCCGGTGTGCTCGTCGATATATCTGTCCTCGGGCAGGAATTTGAGCGTATGATTGGAATTGTCGCCGAGGATCTCACCGTCCTTTGCGATCATAAAAACATCGTGATCCTTGTAGCCGTACTTCTTTTCGGCGGTTATCCAGGATGAGATGACCTTGTAATTTCCGATCTTCGCTCTGCCCCAATACCAATGGTGCATCAGCTTGAGCATCGAAATATTGCCCCAGTTGTGGTCGTGATAGCCCGAGCCCTCGAGATGCAGCTCATTGCCGCCGTCATAGGTGACGTCCGCCACGGCGCGTCCCTCGGGGATCGCGGGAAGCCACGCGAAATAATGTTCCTCGTTGTCGCCGAAGAAAATACTTCCCGTCTGCGAACGCCAGGCTCTGATCGTTCCGTCAAGTGTGAGGCGCGCACTCATTGTCTTGCCCTTGAAAACAACGTCATAGTGCTTGAGGTCGCCGCAGCAGAAGCATTCGCCGATCTTGACGTCGCACTTGTCCTTGGAGTAATGGCTTTCCTCGATCGTGGCATAGACCTCCTCGGAAAACTTTCTGCCGTCGGGAAGAGTCAGCTCCATCGTCGAGATCGGTTTGATCGGCCCGTCAACGGCGATAGGCATCTTCGAAAAGAAGAACAAGACGAGCACCGTGCCGTCGGGGTAGTGCGAATCATAGTACCACCATTCATAAGAGCCCTTCGAGCCATCGACGCGCGATCCATCCTCCCAGAGTTCGACCTCGTTTTTATTCAAACCCATCTGCTCATAATGCAGCGAGTCATCGGGATGTATTGATTTTTGTATTTTCTTCATAGGTTTGTCCTCATTTCAGTTATTTAAATCGGAATAATACTCGGGTACGTGCGATCTGTTATTCCGCGATCAATTTATACCTTCCCACAACCAGCTCCACAATGAGTTGCGATCTTACCTTCATATTGAGCTTATCGAGCACCCCGCGGACTGTTTCTTCGGTAACTTCCGGAATATATTTGCGATAATTCGGATACTCGTCCATAAGCTCGTTGAACAACGATATCAGCATATCTTTTGATCCCGGCTTGGATGGATATCCGCGGGAGATCAGAGCCATGTTGTTATCGTAATTCGGGGCAAATCCGAGCAATTCCCCGGTTTTTGTGTCGCGCAAGAGTCCGAAATTGTTGGTATGTCTGTCGGGATTCGCGCAGATGGTATCCATGAAAATCATTCTGATATAATCGGGAATAGCCTGAGGACAGAGCTTTTCAAGCGCCTTGACCACATCGGAATACTCCTCATTGTCACCCATAAAAGCTGATGCCGGCTCAAAATTTACGGTCGCGGCATCTGTAAAGTCAAGCGATTTAATGCATCCCTCGCCGCGCTCGTAAATTGCCATATTCATTCGGAGAGCCGCTCCGAGCTCATAGATGAACAATTCGGAGAACAATTCATTATGCGTGGCTTTTTTGTGCATCCACCATTTGCCGTCGCGAAGCTTCCAGCACTTTTCAAAGCTTCCCACGTTGGTCAGTTCCGGAGTCTTGGAACGTTTGCTGTTTGCCGCGCGGTTAAAACTATCGTAGTTTCCCTTTAATGCGAGATTTGAAAAATAGTCATCGGAAAATTTGACATCATCGTAGATAAGATTCGAACCAATGGGACGAATCCAATAATTATCGGTTATTGTGGCACCGTTTACGTGGATAACTGTTGATACATCGTCTTTTTCCGCAAGACGCAGAGCTTTTTTAAGCAATCGAGAATTTGCTCGGTGACTGTCTATCGCACGTGTTTCAAGCCACATATCGGCATTCTCGATCTTTTTCAAATACAAAGGAAGCAGCGCTTTATCAACGACCTTCAGCTTCTTGTCCTGCCATATTGCAACAAGGGTATTTCCGCTCAGGATCTCATAATTATTCTTATCCATTATGCTTTTCTCCTTCTTCAGCATCATCGGGGATAAATTCAACAATATCATCGAGTGTACAGTTGAGCGCAACACAAATCTTTCCAAGTACCTCGACAGTTACATTATTCCCTGCGCTCATCTTGCTGATCGTAAACGAACTGATTCCCGCAAGAGAAGCAAGGTCTTTTTTCTTCATATCTCTGTCAATCAAGAGCTTCCAGAGTTTTTTGTAGCTTGTAGCCATTTGAACACCTCATAGTTTATTTCATCATAAGTATAGCACATAGTTTTTGAGTTGTCAAGCAATAAATTTAGTTATTGCTAAATTATTTTAGCAAATTACAAAAATCCCGCAGACTAAAATAAGCTGCGGGATTCTTTGATTTGCGTATCATTTTTCAATTCCGGCATAGTGAATAATCAGCGATGCTCTGAAAGTAATATCGCAAAGCTTTTTCGTTTCGGTTTTCCAATCGACCTCGAGTTGCTGACCGCCGTAGGTGCTGATGCCTCTCAATTGATTTTCATCGACCGATGCGCGGCAAATTCCGTTTTTATCAATGGCATTCGCAAGAAGTTCAACTTCCGCTTGAAGCTCGGGAATATAAGGTACAAGTCCGCAACGGCAGAGCCATTCAACGCGGTCGAGATATGTGTGGCGGATTTCGTCTTTGTCATAGCCGAGAGTATAACCCTCTTTCAAGCATCCAACCGTTCCAAGCACGTATCCTACCCAACTGTCACCGCCGACCTGACACTCGGGACGGTCGGTGCGCATCAGCTTTTTCACTGCTTCTGCAAGCAGCTTGATGTTCTCCTCGGTTTTCCAAGACTCTGTGTGCGCGAGAATATCGAGATGGTAGTAGCAAGGCCATTTTTCGTAGTCGTTGAAAACACGCTTCTCTTTTCCGCTGACCTTCTTTATACGCGTGATATCCAAGATCGAATCGACTTCAAGCACGCGCTTGAAGGAATCGAGCGCCAACTGTATCTGCGGTTTTATGTCAATGATATCATCGTACCCCGCACGTGCAATACACGCGCAACGGATAAGATTCTGACCGTTGGCGGCATATCGGAACTCGTCAAAATATTTCTCTTTGGTACGATAGCATAAATCGGTTAGTTTGGTGGTAATAAAGGCATCCATAGCCCGCTTCAAAACGGGATCGTCCTTGCCGACAGCTTTTTCCGCAAGCCATTTTGTTCCAACCTCTTGATTTTCATAATGTCCCGCATTTTTATTCGGACCGTGAAACCCGTTTCCAAGCCAACCGTTTTCCTTTTGGCAGCTTGCTATCAACGTGTAGATCGGTTCTTTTTTGATCTGAGATATGAGTTCCGCTTCTTCCTCTGCGGTAATACTGCCGAGGATCTCCTTCTTTACGCGCAGTTTAATCGACGGATTGGCGTTTTCGAGAAGGAAATCTATAGATTTTTGATGTTTTTTCATTTCACAAAATAACAATAATCCAATATAACATTTCCCTGCTCGTCGGGTGTAGTATATCTCGGACAGGTGCAGTTTTCGAATGACCATACGCCTCCGTTTTCATCCGTCCACAGTTCGAGTCCCGCATCAATGACCGCGCCTTTGCACGCCTTGGTTTTATGGACTTCCTTTTCCGTTCCGTAGAGCCAACACGTGCCAAGCCCTATTGCGGGAAAATCTATATATGCAAATCCTTCGGGAACGGGAGTGTTCGCGGGTGTAAACATACCTATCCAATATTCGAAGGGCTGTCCGTCTGCGCGACGTTCAAGTCCGACGTATCCGCCGCCGTTCTCCCAAATAGCTGTTATCTTCTCTACACCGCCCATTGCTTCCTCAAGCTTATCGAACCAACCGTTCGCAAACCACTCGCCCCACATAGGACCGAAATTCGGATACTTTTTACCGATGAACCGCATCGCGGGGATTTTTTCTTTGAATGTTTTGATGATTTCTGCCATCTTTATTACCGCCTTTATTACTTCATATTTTCAATGATGTGCAAAAACTCAACCGCCCAAAATGTGAGCTCGCACCAGATCGCCGTGTCCTTTTTGTGATCGGGTTCAAGTCCTATCTCGGCATAAGGGTGTCCACTGCGGAAATTGTCCTTGAAACGACTTTTTTCATAAGACGAAGCGAATGTTGTGCGAAGAACACCGTCCTCGGAAAGCATATCTTTCAAAGTTTCAACCGATTCTTTGACCACTTGTGTTCTATCGCCGCAGACTTGCGCAAGCGCGGTCAACGTCTTTCTGTGATTAGGCGCTTTCTGTGGGAAGGAGAGAGGAAAGAATGGATTCATATACGCCCATCCGGGGCCGACCTGCTTGCCGTTGATCTTTACTGCAAAACCGCCGAAATCCTTTGTAATTCGGTCGTGGTGGTCGATTGCTTTTGCAAGACGGTCGATATTTTCCTCAGTGCGCCAATTTATTGTATTCGCCAACGTTTCAAGATGATATTGACAAGGGAAATATGTATCGGGAGTGATGGTGGG
>JAFQGP010000089.1 GCA_017415485.1 Clostridia bacterium | reverse complement strand
TCGGCTGCGCCGACGTAATAACGGACGCTTTATGTTCGCACAAAGCTTAAAAACGAGCGTTCACGTTTGCGTAGCAAACATATCGTATGCGCCCCGCGCATATATCGTATTCATATATCACATGAGCGAAGCGAATATATCGTGTTTACACCTTTTGGTCTTCGACACGATATGCCTTCGGCACGATATATCCTTCGGATACGATATGTTTCACACGATATGTCGGCTGCGCCGACGTAATATCTATTTGAAAAAACAATTTTTACATAGAAAGGTATGGAAAAATGAGTAACATTCCGAAAGAGCTTGACCAAAACATGATAGTTTCCGCCGATGCTGAGGGCTTTGTCTGGTACGACGCCGCAAAGCTCGACCTTTACGGCTTTGCGGGCATTGAGGGCGACACTTATCGCCGTCTGCCGCGTGAGGTTGCGGAGGCGACCAATCCCGGCACCGCGCGCAATGCTTCACACACCTGCGGCGGAAGAGTCCGTTTCTCGACCGACTCGAAGCGCATTGCCATCCGTGTCAAAATGCCCTATATGACCAAATATGACCACATGCCCATGACGGGCGCGGCGGCGTTCGATATGTATGAGGATTTTGAAAATTCGCATCACTACGTCTGCACCTTCCGCTGTAAGATGACGGACACCGAGGGATACACCTCGAAAAAGGCAGTCCTTGGCGGTCAGATGCGCTATTATACGATCAATTTCCCGCTTTACAGCCCCGTTTCCGAGCTTGAGATCGGTATTGACGAGGGCGCGGCGATCGGTGCGGGCGCAAAATACCGCGATCTTGCCCCCATTGTTTACTATGGCTCCTCGATCACGCAGGGTGCCTGCGCGAGCCGCCCCGGCATTGCTTACCAGTCGATAATCTGCCGCCGCAACGAGATCGACTTCGTCAACCTCGGCTTTTCGGGCAACGCGAAGGGCGAGCAGTCGATGGCGGATTACATCGCGTCGCTCGAGATGACCGCGTTCGTCTGCGACTACGACCACAACGCGCCGACAGCAGAGCACCTTGAGGCGACTCACTACAATTTCTATAAGACCATCCGCGAGGCACAGCCGAAGCTCCCCATCATCTTCGTTTCCAAGCCCGACTTTGACAACGGCTTTGAGGCAAGCGTGGCTCGCCGACGCGTGATCGAGGACACCTTCTACCGCGCTCGCGAGGAGGGCGACAAGAACGTCTTCTACATCGACGGTCAGGGACTTTACCGCGGCTACCACAAGGAAGAGTGCTCCACCGACGGCTCGCACCCCAACGACATCGGAATGATGAAGATGGCGGAATCGATCGGTCAGATGCTCGCCCGCGTCCTTCGCAGTCGCATTTAAGGAGGGGAACGCTATGAAAAAGATCATTCTTATCGGCGACTCGATCCGAATGGGCTATGACAAATACGTCAAGGAAGCCTTTTCCGACGTTGCAGAGCTCTATTACCCCACCGATAACTGCCGTTTTGCTACATATATACTCCGTTTCGTTCACGAATGGAAGAAGAAGGGCGAATGGCCCGAGGATGCCGATCTCGTGCATTGGAACGCGGGACTTTGGGACGTTCCCGAGATCCTCTGCGACGAGCCCGTAACCCCCGTCGATCAGTATGCCGTTCAGATCGCGCGCATCGACCGTCGTCTGCGTCTGCTTTTCCCGAAGGCGAAGATAGTTTTCGCAACCAGCACCGCCGTTCAGGAGGAAAAATTCGGTCCCGTTTTCAAGCGTCACAACGCGACCATCGAGGCTTTCAACGCCGCCGCTCTCAAGGCTCTTGAGGGCACCGACACCATCATCGACGACCTTTATTCCGTCACAGCGACCGCTCCCGAGGAATGTCACAGCGACATGACCCACTATTCCACCCCCGCGGGCATCGAGCGCGTCGGCGGCAAGGTCATCGAGTGCATCTCGCGCGAGCTCGGAATCGAAGCAAAGGCAGTCGATATGGACACCTTCTATCCCGAGGCATATCCGAAAAAGGTTATTGGAAACTGAAAACTGTCCGTGTTTTTCTATTGACAAAGCAAATAAAAAGTGATAGAATGTAATATAAACAAATAGCAATGCAATAGAAAGGGTGATAATATGCCATATACAGAGTCTGACCGATTGGAATTGAAGGTACAGTATACAACCGAAATCAAAAAAGAGATCGTTGCTTTTTTGAATAGTGACGGAGGCACCTTGATCATTGGCGTTGATGATAACGGTAAAGTCGTCGGCGTCCCAAATGCAAAAGATATTATTGAACGTATTTCTCTTATGATACACGAAGCGATCAAGCCCGATGCTTCTTTGATCTGCAGCGCGGGAGAATATGAGGAAGACGGGAAAACTATCGTTAAGGTTGCTATCGGCAGAGGCGTCAGAAAGCCGTATTATATTTATGAAAAGGGCTTGAAGCCAAGCGGCGTTTACCTTCGTATCAATAATACCTCTCAGCAAGCATCCGAATATGCTATCAAGCAAATGATCGTGGCAAGCGAGGACAGATCGTTCGAGGTCTCGCCGAGCATTGAGCAAGATCTGACATTTGATTATCTCGAAGGTGTTTTCAAGCACGAAAAAATTGAATTGAAGAAGAAAACTCTCGGACTTGTAGATGCAAACGGCAGTTATACTAATCTCGCGTTGCTTCTTTCGGATCAATGCCCCTTTTCTGTCAAAGCAGCTGTTTTTGACAGCGACGATAAAAGCAGATTCTTGGATCGGAAGGAGTTTGAGGGGTCGCTTATCCGCCAAGCCGACGAGATTTATGAATATCTGAATCTGAACAATAAAACCCGCGGAGAGTACAATGGCTTGCGGCGGGAAGACAGCAGGGAATATAATCAGCTCGTTTTACGCGAAGGACTTCTGAATGCGCTTATTCACAGAGATTATTCGCTCAACGGCAGCATTCTTATCAGCATTTATAAAAACCGCATAGAATACGTGTCTATCGGCGGATTGGTATCCGGGATGACCTATGATGATATGATGCTCGGCGTTTCGCGATCAAGAAACGAAAGGTTGGCGGGCGTCTTCTTTAAGCTCAAATACGTTGAGGCTTACGGCACAGGAATTGAAAAGATTCAAGGTGACTACGAGCACACCGGACTTGAGCCGCGTTTTGAGGTATCGGATAATGGTTTTCTTTTGGTCTTGCCGAACAAAACGTATATGAATTCATCCAAAAGGATTTTTTCGGACAAAGAGCTCGTATATAGTTTTATTGCCAAAGGCGGGAGAGTAACGCGCGCAGAGGTGCAGGATGAGTTGGGGTTCAAGCTGACGAAAACCCGAAATATTCTGTTACAGCTGGAACAGGAAGGCAAGATCGAACGCCACGGAAACGGAAAAGGCACATTTTACACCACGTCAAGCAGTATCAAATAAATATAACAATAAAAAGGAAAAATAAAAATGAGTGACATCAAAAAAGAAGCTTATGTAGAAGTAGATAAAAACCTGATAGTTGAAACCGTTTTCCCCGACACCGAGGACGTTAAATTCCATAACGTAAGAAACGCGCCCTTCGAGCTTTACAATCTCTACGGCGAGCAGGACGAGATCTACCGCCGTCTGCCCAAGGCAGTTGCCGAGGCGACAAGCGCGGGTGTCAATAAGCTCGCAAAGGAGACCGCGGGCGTCCGCGTGCGCTTCTCGACCGACTCGGGCTATATCCTCATCAAGACCAAAATGCCTGTCATCGCAAGAAACTCGCACATGACCCTGCTTATGTCGGGCGGATTTGACCTTTACGAAGACACCCCCACCGGCAGCCGCTTCGTCAAGGCGTTCATGCCCCCCTACAAGATGGAGGACGGCTACGAGCAGATCATCCGCTTCGGCAGCCGCAAGATGAGATATTTCACCATCAACTTCCCGCTCCATTCGGTAGTTTCCGAATTTTACGTCGGTCTGCAGGAAGACTCGCAGCTCGGCGCGGGCAAGCCCTACAAGAACAAAAAGCCGATCATCATCTATGGCTCCTCGATCGTTCACGGCACAGGCGCCAGCCGCCCCGGACTTGCATATTCGAACATCATCAGCCGCAAGCTCGATATGGACGTTGTAAACCTCGGCTTCTCGGGCAACGCAAAGGCGGAGCTTCCGATCATGAACTACCTTGCGTCGCTTGAAATGAGCCTCTTCGTTTACGACTACGACCACAACGCGCCCAACCCCGAGTATCTTGCCGAGACTCACAAGCGCGGCTTCGACATTATGCGTGCGGCGCATCCCGATATTCCGATCATCCTCATCAGCCGCCCGAACGCGGCAACCAACCCCTCGAAGGTCGAGGAGCGCAAAAAGGTCATCATCGACACCTACCGCTCGGCTCTCGACGCGGGTGACAAGAACGTTTACTACATCGACGGCGAGTCCTTCTTCCTCGGAATGGACGGAGAGAGCGATTTCGTGATCGACGGCGTTCACCCGAACGACGTGGGCTACTATCTGATGGCAGAGGGCATCGGAAACACTATCGTTCAGGCGATCGAGCGCATGGGAGGCTCCCTTGAGTGAGAGTGGAGGCGTGATCGCGGTTGAAGCCCTCGCCTACCTCGGCGACGCGGCAATGGAGGTGCTCATCCGCGAGCGCCTCGTCCGCTCCGGCCTCTGCTCCTCGGGCAGGCTCAACACCGCCGCCCTTGCCTACGTCAAGGCAACAGCACAAAGTGAAGCCCTCGAGCGGATGCTCCCGCACCTCACCGAGTCGGAGGAAGCGACCTACAAACGCGGCAGAAACGCCGGCCACGGCAAGAACGTTCCCAAAAGCGCCAGCGTATCCGAATACCGCCGGGCAACGGGGCTTGAGACCTTGTTTGGGCAGTTGTATCTTGATGGCGACACGCAGAGGATGAACGAGCTCTTGGACATTGGGTTTCCCGAACTGCGGTAGTGCAGAATGCAGAGTGCAGAGTGCAGAGTGAAGGTGAATTTTCGCCAAGGCGAAAATTTTCCTATTATAAAAATACTTTTCGCCTTGGCGAAAAGTTACCTTCATTCTGCGTAGCAGATCATCATTCGGCGTAAGCCGATTATCATTCCGCCGAAGGCGGACTATCATTCGCGCAACGCGCGACAGAAAAACTACAGAAAAGGAACTAAAACATGGCAAATCCTATTATCGAAATCAAAGTAACCAACTTCGGCACTATGAAGGCCGAGCTTTACCCCAAGCTCGCGCCGAAGACGGTTGAAAACTTTCTGAAGCTGATCGAAGAAAAGTTCTTCGACGGGCTCATTTTCCACCGCGTAATCAAGGGCTTTATGATCCAGGGCGGCGGATATAACGCGCAGTTCGAGCACAAGGAAGCTCCCTCCATCAAGGGCGAGTTCGCAGCTAACGGCTGGGTTCAGAACGATCTGAAGCACACCGCGGGCGTTCTTTCGATGGCGCGCACATCCAATCCCGACTCGGCATCCTCGCAGTTCTTCATTATGCACAAAGATTCCCCCCACCTCGACGCGCAGTATGCAGGCTTCGGAAAGGTCATCGAGGGCATCGAGGTCGTCAACAAGATCGCATCGGTAAAAACGGGCACCCTCGGATTCTATATGGCAGACGTTCCGCGCGAGAGCGTTGTTATCGAGAGCATCCGCCTTGTTAATGAACAGTGATTAGTGGACAGTGGACAGAAAGTTGCGGGCAAATAATTTTGTACTGTACTATTAAAACACCGTTCATTACAAAGCTAAAATAAGAAAAACTCGGATATTATGAAGCGCAAACTTCTTAATATCCGAGTTTTTGTTTATAAAATTATTAGTCGGTACAATGGAATGCAAATATCCAAATTAAATTATCATTCGCAACTTTCTGTCCACTGTCCACTAACCACTGTTCACTTAATTTTACGAAGTAAAATTACTGCGCAGCTTCAACGATAGCAGCGAACTTCTCGGGAACGAGGGATGCGCCGCCGATGAGACCGCCGTCAACGTCGGGCTTTGCAAGAAGCTCTGCAGCGTTAGCGTCGTTCATAGATCCGCCGTACTGGATGGTTACGCCCTCTGCAACTTCCTCGCCGTAAAGACCTGCAACTACCTTACGGATAACTGCGCAAGTCTCCTGTGCCTGCTCGGGAGTAGCGGTGAGGCCGGTGCCGATTGCCCAAACGGGCTCGTATGCGATGATAACGTTCTTGAGTTCCTCAGCGGTGATACCTGCGAGGTCGAGCTTGGTCTGCATACCAACTACTTCGTCGGTGATGCCTGCAAGTCTCTCTTCCTTAACCTCACCGAGGCAGAGGATGACCTTCATGCCTGCTGCAAGAGCAGCCTTGGTGCGGAGGTTAACGGTCTCGTCGGTCTCTGCGAAGTACTGACGTCTCTCGGAGTGGCCTACGATAACGTACTCAACGCCGATAGCGCGGAGCATTTCAGCGGAAACTTCACCGGTGTATGCGCCCTTGGGTGCGAAGTGAACGTTCTCAGCGCCGATCTTGATATTGGTGCCCTCTGCTGCTTCCATAGCTGCTGCGATGGTAACGTAGGGAGCGCAGAAAATGATGTCGCAATTGTCCTTGCCTGCAACGAGGGGAGTTACGTTCTTGATGAACTCCTTAGCCTGTGCGGGAGTGAAATTCATCTTCCAGTTGCCTGCGATTACTGTTCTTCTCTTTGCGGGATTCATTATGTTTATCCTACCTTTCAAAATTTACAACATTCAAATTGTTTATTCGGACAAAATTCGAAAAGTTTTCGTCCACCTTTTTCAAAAGGTGGCGGTTTCTTAAGGCAGCGCCTTAAGTCGCCGTCCGCAGACGGCGAAACTTTCCTTGTGCTTCGGAATGGCGCCGTCCCGGTGCCATTCCGGAAGGAGTCAAACCTTACCTTGCGTAAGGTTTGCGCTCCTTCACCCTTGTTTATCTAAAAACTTATTCCTTATCCATAAGGCACGCGATGCCGGGGAGCTCAAGACCCTCGAGGAACTCAAGCGAAGCGCCGCCGCCGGTGGAGATGTGAGTCATCTTGTCTGCATAGCCGAGCTTTTCAACAGCTGCTGCGGAGTCGCCGCCGCCGATGATGGAGATCGCGCCGCTCTCTGCAACTGCCTTTGCAACGCCCTCGGTACCTGCTGCGAAATGAGGCCACTCGGAAACGCCCATGGGGCCGTTCCATACTACTGTGCCTGCGCCCTCGATGGACTTGGCATAGAGCTCGCGGGTCTTGTCGCCGATGTCGAGACCCATCCAACCGTCCGGAATGGAGTCGGAGTAGATTCTCATATACTGGGTGTTCTCGTCGTATTCGCGGCCGATCACGTTGTCAACGGGGAGAAGGAAGTTGACCTTGCGGTCCTTTGCCTTCTGGAGCATCTCGCGAGCGAGGTCGAGCTTGTCATACTCGCAGATGGAGGTGCCGACTTCGTTGCCGAGAGCCTTGAAGAAGGTGTATGCCATACCGCCACCGATGATGATGGTGTCGCACTTCTCGAGAAGGTTGTTGATTACGCCGATCTTGTCGGAAACCTTTGCACCGCCGAGGATCGCAACGAAGGGACGAGCGGGATCTTCAAGAGCCTTGCCCATTACGCCGATCTCCTTCTGGATGAGGTAACCGCAAACTGCGGGGAGGTACTCAGCAACGCCTGCGGTGGAAGCGTGTGCACGGTGAGCTGCGCCGAAAGCGTCGTTTACGAAGATCTCTGCCATGGAAGCGAGTTCCTTAGCGAATTCGGGATCGTTCTTCTCTTCTCTCTTGTCGAAACGGGTGTTCTCGAGAAGGAGAGCCTGTCCGCACTCGAGAGCTGCAGCCATTGCCTTGGTCTCGGGGCCGATGGTGTCGGGAGCGAGCTTGACTTCCTGACCGAGGATCTCGGTGAGTCTTGCTGCTACGGGAGCGAGGGTATACTTGGGGTTGACTTCACCCTTGGGCTTGCCCATGTGGGAGCAAAGGATAACAGCCGCGCCCTGGTCGAGGAGGTACTTGATGGTGGGGATAGCCTCAACGATTCTCTTGTCGGAGGTGATCACACCGTCCTTGAGCGGAACGTTGAAGTCGCAACGAACGAGGACTTTCTTACCGGAAACCTGAATGTCCTCAATGGTTTTCTTGTTGTAGGTCATATTATGAAACCTGCCTTTCGCAAATTTAATTTCTTAAAATAAATAATTAATTACTTACTAATATATAAATATACCACAAATTGGGGAAATAATCAATAGGGTTGTGTAAAATTTATTAAAAATTGCATCGGTGGAGCCGACTATTATGGGTAAACACGATATATTCGCTTCGCGAATGCGATATATTGCGCTTGCGCAATACGATATATCGTTTGCCTGCGGCAAACAATACGATATGTTCGCCTTTGGCGAACGTGATATAATGGGTTAATTTCCGCAATGCGGAAATTTTCCTTAACGTCCCGCTTTGCGGGACATATCGTGCGTAGCATATCGTATCGAAGATATATCACGCCGAAGGCATATCTCGTGCCGAAGGCACCAACTCCCTCAATCCTCTATCCCACGAACCGTGATGATCTCCTCTGTGGCGAGGGCCTTTTCGCAGAGAGCGGCGAAGTCGAGCTTCTGCTCCTCGGCGATGACCTTTTCGAGTTCGGGTTTGGTTTTGGGATGGCGGGGGGTGAAGACGGTGCAGCAATCCTCGAAGGGGAGGATCGAGGTCTCAAAGCTGCCGATGCGGCGCGCATAGGTCACGATCTCTTCCTTATCAAGCCCGATGCATGGTCTGAAAACGGGGATATTGACGGCTGAATTGGTGACGTGGAGTGCCTGGATGGTCTGCGACGCGACCTGACCCATGCTCTCGCCCGTGACGAGCGCGTTGCAGTTCGAATCGATCGCGATCTTCTCCGAGATCGTCATCATAAAGCGGCGAAGCAGGAGGGTGAAATAGTCCTCGGTGCACCTCTTCGCGATCTCTTCCTCGATCTCGGTGAGGGAGATAATGTGCAGGCGGATGCTTCCCGCCCAGCCCGCGACGATCCGCGCAAGCTCGATAACCTTCTCACGCGCCTCGATGGAGGTGTAGGGAAACGCCTCGTAGTAGACCGCCTCGATCTTGACTCCGCGCTTTGCCATCATCCATCCGGCAACGGGGGAGTCGATACCGCCCGAAAGCAGGAGGAGTCCGCGTCCGTTTGAGCCGACGGGCATACCGCCCGCTCCCTGCTCCTGACCCGCGCCGATATAGGCGGCGTCATCGCGGATCTCGCACTTGACGAGCACCTGCGGATTGTGAACGTCAACCTTGAGGTGGTTGAATCTTGAAAGTATCTTACCGCCCAGCTCGCGGCTGACTGCATCGCTTGTCATCGGGAAACGCTTGTCCGCGCGCTTGGTCTCAACCTTGAAGGTGCGCGCGCCCTCGAGCTTTTCGCCGAGGTATTCGACAGCGAGAGCTGCGATGGCATCGAAATCCTTCTCCGTCTGCGCCACGCGCGAAACGGCAACGATTCCGAAAGTCTTGCGAAGGAGCGAATATGCGACGTCAAGCTGCTCGGAGGTCATTTCCTCGGCGGGCTCAACGCGGATAACGCTCTGCGACTTGATTATATTGAATCTGCCGACGTGTCCGAGTCTGAATTTCAGCTCGCGGACAAGAAGTGCCTCGAAAGAGGAGCGATTTGCGCCCTTGAGCGCGATCTCGCCGTATTTACAAAGAAAGATCTCACGCATCCTCTTCGTCCTCGCCTTCAAGAGCCTGCTCTTCCTCGAGAGCGGCAAGCTCCTCGTCGGTCAGCTCGACTGCGTCCTCGCCCATAACGAGTGTGGTCGCGTCGTCAAGCATCTCCTCGGGGACGTAAAAATCAACGCCCGTGGTGCAAAAGCCCATGAAAACGCGCATCCAGCTGTCGGAGGTGTTCTCCTTTGCGACGTAGGGGATGCCCGCGCCGCGCAGGATGCTTTCGATAACGCCCTGCTCGCCGTTGTCGGCGGCGGTCATAAGCTTTGCGAATTTAACGCCTTCGTGGATGAAGGTTTCAATATCTGTTATACCCGCCGTTTCGGTGGGCATGGGTCTGCGGGAGATCTCTTTCATTCGTTTGCCTCCGGTTCGTTCTCATAATAATGAGGGAAGAGCTTTTCCCAGACCTTCATACAGCCGATGGTGTCGGCGATCGAGGTGTGGGCGACGCCGTCCCATTCGATGCCGAAGCAAGCCATCGCGTCGGTCAGACTTGCGTGCTCGATGTCGGGGCGGTGCTCATGTATGTAGCGGACGAATTCGTTGGCACAGCAACGGATCTTCGAATGCAGCGCCTTGCGCTCCTTTTCGGTAGCGTAGATATACTTGATGTGGCTGTAGTCGGTCGAAACGCCGTAAGCGATCAGGTTATCCGCACCCGCGAAGATCTCCTTGATCTGGGGAGTGAGCTCCTCGAGGGTCTGCGCGTCCTTGACCATTTCGGGGGTGATGCCGTGGATCTTCTCGGTGCGCTTCCACTTTTTTGTGTGGACGGGACGGACAAGGGTATCCATGATCTTCTCGCCGAGGGCGTTGAAGATCGAGATCGAAATGATCTCGTCGTGATCGTAAAATCCCGTCAGCTCAAGGTCGAAGAAGAGAACGCGGCTGCGGTCCATGCCGTAGTATGCGTTTCTGTGCGCGTCGCCCTCTGCGCGGCGGACGGCAAGGTCCTCCTCGTAGCAAGCGCGGCAGAGCTTCTTTTTGAATCTGACGTCCTTCCCGCATTTGACGCACATAAGCGGCATACGCAGGGTGGTCATCTTGTCGTAGAAATAAACGATCTCCTTATCTCTGCGGCGTGTGAACGCAACGGGCTCCTCGATGACCTCGAGGTGCATTGCGGTGAGTCGCTCCTTGGGGTAGTAGCCGAAGGACGCGGCACGGCGCATCGACATACGCTCGATCTCGGTGCCCGACTCGAGCTTTACGGTTTCCTGGCGCGCATCGGGCGCATACCAGAGCTCGGGATCCGACTCGGTGAGCTTTTCGGGATCAAACCAAAAAACGACGCCTCCGTTTTTACCTTCCGAATACGCCGCGGGTGCACCGTCGGGTGCGAGATGCATGAGCTTGAGAGTAGCTCTGTCAAGATAATTTTTTGCTTGCGCCTCACGGTAGCTGACTTGCGGCACTGTAGCCCCGCTGCGCAGTCTGATACTTTCCTTCAAAATCAGACCTCCTGAATATTTTTCCCATATTGCACGGCGCAACCCGCGCAAAAGACTTTCCAAATAATTATTATATCATATATTTTTAATATTTACAATAGTAAAATATGAATTTAGTATATCTTTGAAATATTTTGTTGTCAAAAGCGGCGGGGTAATGTAATTTCATAAAAAAATAAAGTAATTACATAATTCAAGAAAAATAATCATCATCAATTTATTTCCAAAGTATTTACAATACTGCAATCACTTGATATAATAGTTACATCAAATATAAAGGAGCAAAACCAATGTCCCCGCTTATTCTCATTGCGGCATTCGGAGCTGCGCTCGGCGCACTCGTCTTTGCCGCAATCAATTTCTTTTCTGTCAAAAAACTCGGTGAGGGAACGCCCCGCATGAAGGAGATCGCCTCGGCGATAAGAATAGGAGCGAACGCTTTTATTCATTACGAGATCAAGATCATTCTGATGGTAGCAATAGCGGTTGCGTTGCTTATTGCTTTTCTCGTTTCCTGGCAGGCGGCTGTCGCCTTTATTATCGGCGCACTTATGAGTGAATCTGCCGGATACATCGGAATGAAGATCGCAACCTATGCCAACGTCCGCGTCACCAACCGCGCGCGCGAAAGCGGAAATCTTGGCGAAACGCTCAAGGTCGCCTTCAAGGGAGGCTCCGTTATGGGTCTTTGCGTTGCGGGATTTGCACTTCTTGGCATTTTCATAGTTTACGTGGTATTCGGTCTCGCTCTCGGTCAGATCGAGGAGACCGCCCTGACCGCTCTCGGCTCACACGGAAGCATCAACAGCATCCTCGGTATGATCTGGGACGGCTACAAGCTTGAAACATCCTTCACGATGACCCTTTCCGGCTACGCGCTCGGATGCTCGCTGATCGCGCTCTTTAACCGCGTCGGCGGCGGTATCTACACCAAGGCGGC
>JAFQGP010000088.1 GCA_017415485.1 Clostridia bacterium | reverse complement strand
CTCGCACGGCGGCGGAGACCGCAAGATGATCGATTCCTATGTCAAAATGCTCGGCGGCGCAAAATCACCCGCACCGCTCTCATACGGCATTCTTTCGGCAAAACTCTGCCTCGCCGCGAGAAAGTCGGCAAGGGAGAATGTGTTTGTTAAAATTGATTGATCTCAGAGGTAGTGACAGATGTTACTTTTGATTCCCGTTGGAGTTTTGCTTGTTGTTTCACTCTTGTTCAACGTGGCAACGAGCGTCACCAAAAAGTTTTATAATAAAACCGCGCCCGCGGGCAGGGAGAGCAATTGGTTCTATAACACCTGCATGGGCATTGCGTGCCTTGTATTTATACTGATATTTTCGATCAATCCGGCAGTCCCCGATCCATTTGCAAGCATCACCGATCTTTCGCTTGTTTCGGTGGGGCTCGGCATCGTTTTCGGTATTCTTGTGCTTGCGCAGAGCTATACTTATATGTGGGCGCTTGAGATAGGTCCCTTCTCGTACACGAGCGTTATCGTTTCGCTTGCAAGCCTTATCGCGGCGATCAGCGGTTTATTCTTCGGCGAGAGCATTGATATTTATCAGTACATCGGAATGGGGATCATGGCCTTTTGCATCATCTTCTCGACCGATAAAAACAACGGCGGAAGAAAAACGTCGCTAAAATGGCTCTTTGCGGCGCTGATGTCATGCGTGACGAACGGTGTGCTCGGTGTAATGCAAAAGATACATCAGAACACGGAGTATAAGAGCCAAAGCACGGCGTTCCTTGTCTCCGCATTCGCCTTTATGACTGCGGTATCCGCACTCATCTGGCTTTACGAACGCAAAAAAGCAGGCGAAAATCGTTTTGATCCCAATGCAAAGCAGACAGGGTTTGCCCTTGCAAGCGGAGCGGTTCTTGCAGTCCCGCACGTGGCAAATCTGTACCTTGCGGGAACATTGCCCTCGGCTGTGTTTTTCCCGATATTCAATACGGGCTCACTCATTATTACCCTCATCGTTGCAACGGTGTTCTTCCGCGAAAAACTGACACGTCTGCAATGGCTGGGTATAGTGCTCGGTATCATTTCAAGTTTATTTGTAAGCGGAACCGTTTCCGCTTGGATAGGGTGACAAATGACTTATGAAGTAAAAAAGATCATTAAAACCGATCTTTGCGACCGTGTGTTGCGAAAAGGCGAATCTGTGACCTATACCTTTACGGATGAGGGATTAAATCTGCGCGATCATCACAGGCTGTATTTTTCCTGCGAGGATCGGATGCATTTCGCCCTCAAGGATGAGGTGCAGACCCTCAAGCTCTATCAGCTTATTGACGATTCCTTGGATAATGAGCACGCAAACACGCGCCGTTATTGTCTGAATATGACCTGTGATGCTCCCAAGCTCTATCCAAAATGCGCTTTGACCAAAATAAAGTGGCCTCCGCGCATCGATTCGGTTATGTACGACACCACCGATGAGTGGACATTCGGCATCTTTGCCAAGGCCGAGAGTTTGAAGATCGCAGAGGGCGGCTATCTCCGCATTCAATTGGAGCGTTGGAACAAGAAGCCGGGAATCCCGCCCGAGCTGACCCGAGATGAACCCGACGAAATTGTTTCCATAGATATTCCCGAGGGTACTTATGACTATACTGCCCTGATGAAGCAGATCACCCTTCCCACCGCCACCACAGCCTGCGTTACGGTGATCGTTGAGGGGCAGAATTACGAGGGCACCCTCTATCTTGAGGAGCCTACACTTGCCACATCGACGGGCAGAAATGTCTGTCCGGATTTTGCCACGACGGTTCCGAATCTGGATTATTTTACTTGGATCGGTCAGAACCTATCAAAAAAGGAATGGCCGGAGTTTATCATTACGCTGAATGATCAAGTGATCCATCACGGCGAGGTCTTTTTGCGTATTCACCGCTATCCTTCTGTGGAATTGGATATTCCCGACTGTGCCATCGTAAAAGGCGAAAACACCGTCAAGATTCAGTATGTCAGCAACTACCGCGACACAGTGCCTCTTTCTTTGCGCGAGTTGGAGATCCTGGAACGTCCAAAGAAGCTCTTTTCTATCACATCTTGTCCCGTGAACGCTGCTTTTGGGCAGGACATCTGCGTCTTGATCCGCACCGAAGAGGACGGTCTTACGCTTAACTGTGACTGTGATAATTTCGAGGCGGTTTCTTCTCTTCATTTCGGCAAAAAGGGCATCCACGCCGCCCGATTCCGCGCAAAAAAGTGCCTCAATCATCAAATTCTGACTCTCAAGTGTGGAGACTTCAGCGATTCAGCCGAGATCCGTCACTTGGTACGGCGCGGCGAGGACAACGTGATCACGGGAAGCGCCGATCTTATTTACATTGACAATTCCGACCCCAAAGCGGTGGAGGACTATATAGAGTGGTTCTTCAGCAAGGAGATGGGGGATCTTATCACTATCCGCCCCGCCTACCGTTGGGGTGGCCAGCGCACCCTCAATCCCGAGGTCTGGGAGAAATTCCGTGAGATCTGCGAGGGGATGGACGCCAAGTACGCCCACATGGTGGACGGTCGCGACCTTCCCGGTGTGTGGTGCAATCCTCACCCCGATATGCTGAAGGGAAAGAATTTTATGGGGCGTCAGCTTCACGAGCGCGACGGGCAGGCTTTCTACTGGTCTCCCAACCTATTCACCACCATGAATATTTCGCCGACATTTTGGTCATTGTCGGGCAGGATCTCCCGTCAGCATCCCTTGACCACCGAAAATTCCCCCAGCGCGCATAACATTGCTTTAAGCGGCGGACAGCTCACAATTTTCCGCGATACGAATTGCTCCGCCGACGTAAAAGAGGCATACGAGTGCGCGCAAAACACTCTGCGAACGGTTCGCGGCGGTGATCGCTTGCAAAACGTCCGTCACACGGGGCCTTCGGTAATGTTTAAGTATTTGTATGATGCCGGCTTTGAGTGGCTGGGCGCAGAGACAATGGACTCAAGCATGGAGCCTCTGCTTGCCTTCCACCGCGGTTCTGCACGGGCTTACGGACAAAAGGAGCTTGGGGTACACCAAGCTTTGCAATGGTCAACCTTCCCTCACGACACCGAGCCTCGGTATCGCCGTTATTTGTTGGCACTCTATACCTGCTATTTGCAGGGCGTCCATCAGATCAACCTTGAGGAAGGCTATTGGCACCTGGAAAGCGGTTTTGTAAACCACCACCGTTTCTCGGATGCCACCACACGCCATCGCGAATCTGAGGTCAAGTTCTATCGTTTCATTCGCTCCCATACCCGTTCGGGTGAGTTTTATACTCCGATCGCCATTCTTCACGGCCGTTATGACGGTTGGAACGGTTTTGCAGGCGGCTCTCTTTGGGGTATGCCACACATGCGTGTGAGCGAGCCCGAGAAATCTTGGTCTCTTCTGAAGGTCTTTTACCCGCTGAGCAATATTTCGGAAAAAGGAACGACCGTGCCAAAGCTACCCGCCGCCATCGAAGACAACCGTCCCCGCGGTATGTATACGGGCACGCCTCGCGGACACGTGGACGTAATGCCCATTGAAAAAGGAATCTACGACGGCTATAAACTGTTGGCTTTCCTTGGCCACAATACCGCCGACCGCGACGACTTTGACCGTGTATATGGCTTCGTCAAGAAGGGTGGCACGCTGCTGACTACCTGGGCGCACCTGTCCTCAGCGACGCGTCTTGACGATATTCAGAATCATAACTTTAAGTATCTCTACCACTCTCTGAGTGCGGCGCTGACTACCGCCAAACCGATCTTCGAAACCAGAAACTGCAATGGCAAGAAACTACCGATCGCAGTTAACCCGCCCGCAGATGTAGAAGTTCTCGAAAAGACCGATGACGGTATGCCTTTCGTATATAGCGTAAAGGTGGGCGAAGGTCGCGTTATTTTGGTAAATACCATTTATCATCCCGCAAACGATGCCGTTCGGTCAATTTATGAGAAATTGCTCCGCAATCTGCAGGCTAAGCTTTACGCAGAGGAACCGAGCGAGATGACTTGCGGAGAGGACGTTCAGTACGCGATCTACAAACAAGAAAACGGAGATTATCACTATTACGTCACACCCGTGGATTGGTACAACGACCCCGCGCCCAAGCGATCTGCTACTTTGCGCGTGGGTGAGGATGTTTACCCTCTGTCCCTCACATTCGGCGACATCATCAAGATCGTAGCGAACAACACGACCGCCGCGTGGGCGGAGGAGATGGACGCCGAAGTTCTGTCGATTGAGGGCGATCGCGTAACAGTTCAGGGTGTAGATACCGTGACACTGCACATTTGCCGCGGCGGCAAGGAGCACGTCTACAAGTTGGATTGCACCACCGAGCCCGTGGCATTCATAGCACAAGAATAAAAGGATAATATTATGGCATTTGATGCAGGTTTTCTTTCGGCGATAATTGCCGAGATAAAAGCTTCCGCAGTCGGCGGAAGAATAGAAAAGGTATATCAGCCCCGCGCTGACGAGATCGTTCTCCAGATGCGCGGCAGAGAGGGCGGAAAGAAGCTACTCTTCCGCTGCGGAGCGTCCGATCCCCGCGTGGCGTTTACCGAAAATATGCGCGATAACCCCGCCGTGCCGCCCTCGCTTTGTATGCTTCTGCGAAAGCATCTCGGCGGCGCGTTCCTTACCGACGTAAGACAAGAGGGCTTCGAGCGCGTTGCCGTCTTTGAATTCGGCACTCGCGACGAGATGGGATTCGATTGCAAGAAGCTCCTGATCGCGGAGATAATGGGCAAAAACTCGAATCTCATTTTCGCCAATGAGGACGGCAGAATAATTACTGCTCTCCGCACAGTCGATTTTACGACATCGCGCCTCCGTCAGATACTGCCCGGTATGAGATATGAAATGCCGCCCGCGCAGGAAGGGAAGAACGATCCTCTCACCGAAACACCGGAGGGCTTCATCTCGCGCCTTTCCGCCGCTCCTTGGGAGCAGAATGCGGCGAAGTTCATAAATCAGAACTACCTCGGAATTGCGCCCGTAGTCGCGCGCGAGATCGTTTTCCGCGCCTCGGGCGACGCCGCGACGGATTGCGGAAGCATCGACCCCGTTCGCCTCTGGCAGGTCTTCTCGGGCGTTTTCAGCGACGTCAGAGAGGGCAGATTCGTTCCCTTTGCGGTTTATGACGGCAACCGCCCGATCGAGTATTCCTTCCTGCCGCTGACGCAATACCCGATAGAAGCGCAACGCAGCTATGAAAGTTTCGCAAAACTTCTCGATACCTATTTCGGCGAGCGCGACCGTGAGGCTCTTGTGACCGATCGTGCATCCGACCTCAAGCACACCGTTTCGTCCGCGATCTCCCGCGTGCTCCGCAAAATCGAGGCACAGAATGCGGAGCTGATCGAATGTGAGCAGGGCGAGGATTTCAAGCGCGATGCAGATCTGATCGTCGCGAACATCTACCGCCTCAAAAAGGGCGACGGAGAGGTCCGACTCACCGATTATTCCGAAATGAACGATGACGGCGAGTTCGCCGAGCGAACCATCAAACTTGATACACGTCTTTCTCCCTCGGAAAACGCGCAGAAGCTTTATAAAAAGTACAATAAATGCAACAACGCCCGCCGCGAGCTGACGCATCAGCTCGAGCTGGCAAATGCCGAAGCAGATTATCTCTACACCGTCCGCGACGCGCTTTCGAGAGCCGAAACGGGCGCAGACCTCGCGGGCATACGCCACGAGCTTGAAAGCGGCGGTTATCTCAAGCAAAAGAAGGGCGCGGCACCCGCAAAGTCGGTCAAGAACCCGCCCCTCAAGTATATCACCACGAACGGATATGAGGTCCTCTGCGGCAGAAATAACCTGCAAAACGAGGAGATCACCTTCAAGACTGCGGCGAAGGACGATTATTGGTTCCACGCAAAGGGCGTTCCGGGCTCGCACGTGCTGATGAAGACCGACGGCGAGGAGCCGCCCGCGCTCGACATGACCGAGGCGGCAGAGATCGCGGCGTTCAACTCGACCGCCGAGGGCAACAATATCCCCGTCGATTATGCCTTCGCAAAGCACATCAAAAAGCCCTCGGGAGGCAAGCCGGGATTCGTAATTTATCATACGAATTACACGGCTTATGTTACCCCCGATCCCGAAAGGATCGCGGCGATGCGCGTTAAATGATTTTGTTGAAAAAATCTTCAAAAAACTCAAATTATTTTTGCAAAACCTATTGCAATTAGGAAGTTTTTGTGGTATAATATTCAACTGTGAAGTATTCGTAGCGTAACCTCTCAGGCGTAACGAATACACAAAAATAGGGAGGTGAATCTGTTGGCAAACATTAAGTCCGCAAAGAAGCGTATTCTTGTTATCGAGAAAAAGACTCTTCAGAACAAGATCGCTCGCACCAAGATGAAGACTATCATCAAGAAGTTCTATGCTGCTGTTGAGTCCGGTGATAAGGCTGCTGCTACCGAGGCATACAAGGTTGCAGTTAAGTGTGTTGACCAGGCTGCTGCTCGCGGTATCATTCACAAGAATGCCGCAGCTCATAAGAAGAGCCAGTTTACACTCGCCCTCAACAAACTCGCGTAAACCTGAATATAGAAAAAGGGATGCAAGTCGTGCTTGCAGCCTTTTTCTTTTATAGACGAAACCCACGGCAAAAGCCGTGGGCCGTTTCATTTTCTTTATTCCTTATAAACAAAGTACACGATCTCGTCGGGAATGTTCACGATGTATTCCTTTGCCTGCGGCGGATAGATATTCTTACTCGGTACATCTTCAAGCGGTATCCAACACATATCAAGCTCAATACGCTCGTTGCTAAGTTCGTCAAGTGCTTTGAAGTTTCTGTCAAGCGGTATCTTGGTTTCGTCCTTTAAGGAAACCAAATAGTATAGGTTGATCTGCTGACAAGGGCGAGTACCCCAAGGGAAGAAATTCTCGTTCACCATAAAGAGTCTTTCAATTTTTATGTCTGCGCCGATTTCTTCCTTAAATTCTCTTACTATCGTTTCTGCGGTCGTTTCACCAAATGCAACGTGACCGCCGATAAAGGCGTAGCCGTCATCATCAACCGCCTTTTGCATAAGCACCTTGCCGTTGTAAATCAGAAGTCCACCGACACGGTACGAAAAAACATAATCGTCTGTTTTGAAAAGTATATCGCTCATTTTGAGTCTCCTTATAAAAGAATTGACCAATCCTCATAGTCAAATCTGCCACTTCCGTGGCAAAGCAAACTATCATCGTCAAGGTTTTGTAAAGCATTTTTTATGTGCTCGATAAGCTCTGTCGAAATATCAAGCGAATGGTGTCCGGGAAAAATTCGTGCAGGGTTATAAGCAGATATTTTCTTGACAGAATCCAAATAGGCTTGTGGGTCTGTGGAAGGATAGTTCGCATACAAGACTCCCTTGTATATCAAATCACCGGTAAACATAAACCGATTGGCTTCATCCCAAAAACACATATGCCCCGGAGAGTGTCCCGGTGTATGTATAACTGTTATGATTCTATCGCCCAACTCGATTAAGTCGCCATCGTCAAGGAATCTGCACGGAACACCTTGGAATAGCTCATATTCTTCCGAATCATAACCGCTTGGCAGATCACAATCATTGACAAGCATTTTTTGAATCAAGGATCTTGGCAAAGGAAATTCACCGCAAAGCCAACTCTGTTCATCCCTGTGAGCGTAGAACTCGCTGAAATCTTTATGACCGCCGATGTGATCCCAATGCACATGAGTGGCTACTGCCACAATCGACTTATCTGTCAGTTTTATAACTTCATCATATATGTTGGAAATACCCAAACCGGTGTCTATCAATAATGCCTTTTCAGAGCCGCACAGCAAATAACAATGCGTTTCCTCTGGATGACGGTATTCACTTATGATATAAGTTGATTCATTGACCTTATCTATTGTAAACCAAGCTCCATCAGACATAAATTATCCGTTCCTCTCGCTTTTCTTTTTCCACGCAAGCCAATCCTTATCAAGCACAGTGGAGTGAGGCTTGGTCATAATCGTATCACACGGAAAGTTCTTGCACTCTCCGCAAAAATTCAGTTTCTTTTCTTTCACACAATCACGGGTGAAGCAATCTCCCGTGGTGTGTTCTTCCTCGCAACTACGGCAGCCGCCTTTTATGTATGTAGGGCAAGCACCGCAGTAAAAGCCGCATTTGCCAAGCAATTTTTCGTCCATTGTCTTATTCTCCGTCGTAATAGTCCACATCACTTGCTTGTGGATAGATCTTGTTAATGCCCATACCCCACACACCGATCTTTTCAGAGTCGGGATAGATGGTAATATCTACATCGTGTACTACATCAAAGTCGATATAAACGAGTT
>JAFQGP010000087.1 GCA_017415485.1 Clostridia bacterium | reverse complement strand
TTCGAATCCCCCAAGGTACGTTTGGCTTTGCCAAAGGCTGAAGTAGTCCCGTGTGGATGCTTTGAAGCCGTCTCCTCATTTTTTGATGAGGCGTTTACATACGCTGCTGTCACACACCCTATGGGGTGAGCAGTGAATTATGGTGGGTGTAGCTCAGTTGGTTAGAGCGTCAGGTTGTGGCCCTGAAGGCCGTGGGTTCGAATCCCATCATTCACCCCATAAAGAAACAGCACTTCGCTATGCGAAGTGCTGTTTCTTTATGGGGTGAACGCTGCGCTCATGATTCGAACCCACTATGAGTTGCTCTGCAACTCATATAATTTGCGCGTAGCAGGCATAAAGAAGTTTGCACAAGTTATACGCGCAAATGTGGGTTCAGAATCCCATCATTCACCCCTACCGGGGAGATGCCATACATTCTTCGAATGATTCCATACCGCGAAGGCGGATTCCATACGTCCTCACGGGCAATTACATACACAGCGTTGCTGTGATTTGATAGGTGAAAATTCGCCTTGCGAATTTTTTCAATTTTTATGCAACGGAATTATCCAAAATGCAACTATATAAGTGAAGGGCTCTTACAAAGAAGAAAGGAGGACTGAAATGACGGATGAAAGATTGATAGAGATGTTTCTCTCGCGTGACGAGGGGGCGATCGCGGCGGCAGAGGAGAAGTACTTGCCGTTCTGCCATTCGGTGCTCTCGAACATTCTGCCGAACAAGGAAGACCGCGAGGAGTGCATCAACGACGCTATGCTCGTGCTTTGGAACACCATCCCGCCCGAGAAGCCCGCGAGCTTTTCGGCGTATCTTGCAAAAATTCTCAGGACTATCGCACTTGAGCGCACACGCCGCGAAAATGCTTGGAAACGCGGCGGACGAGTGCTCACGGTCGGCGAGGAATTTTTGCGCGATATAACCGACGGCAGAACTCTTGCGGATGACTACGAATCGAGCCGCGCGGGAAAGATCATCAACGAATTTCTCGAGGGACTGCCGAAGAATGACAGAAAGGTCTTCATTCTCCGCTATTGGTTCGACGAGGACATCTCGCGCATCGCGGTGCGTATGAATTATACAGAAAGCCGCACGAAATCTTTACTTAAACGCCTGCGCGACAAGCTCAGACTCAAACTTGAAAAGGAGGGAATCGTGGTATGACACCAAAATATACCGAAGACAAAAGACTCCTCGGCGCACTTGACTATATTGACGACAAATTCATCGCGGAAGTGACGGAAGATTACGAAATTTTCGATTACGTCGGCAAACCCACCCGAAAAATGCGATTTCGCATTGCAAGGCAATATCTCATTTATGCCGCCTGCCTTGTTCTCCTCGCCTGCGCGATGCCAATAGTAAGCTATATTGTGCCGCAAATAGGCGAACTCTTCGGAGGAAATGCCGGAAATATCGGCGATACGGAAACGATAGATATGAGCGAATTCGCAGATATGTCGGAGCGCGATCTGATAGAGCACGTGGGTAAAGTACCCACGAAATTCCAAGAGATCGTTGAAAAGAATATTTTCAGAAAAAACTTTTCGTCCGATGATTATGTTTTAGCTTTTGTTGATAACGACGAAGGTGATATTATTGTCTATGATAAAAACTGTAAAGTTGTTGATGTAATTAATTTTGAAAACGCTGACCCGGGGATATTCGGCAGCTACAAAATATATAGGTTATCCGATGGAAATTATATAAAACTGGGATCGTATTCATCGTTTTATAGGTCTTACCGTGACAGTAAAACAAGTGAACGCATAGAAAACAAGGCTTATGTTGAAGTAATTACTTCTGACGGAAAAACAGTATTTAAGACGGAATTTGATATTCGTAACGATCTGGATACTTTCTATGAACTTGATGACGGATATGTAGTTGCAGGTTGGGAACAAAAGTGGAATGATACGGTAAATCAACAGTACTATATTTATAAACTTGATAAGTCCGGAAATATAGTATATCAAAGAAGCTTAGATGATGTATCGGAGATCGAATGCGTCGATGGCGAATTGATCGTTTATACCCGTCAAAAACAGTTTATGGAAACCATTTATATAGATGTCTTTCGCAAGCATTATTTGAATGATGATTTATCTACAAGGGATACCGTTGACGGCGTGGCTCCGAACGCATATAAGAGCAATAGAATAGAAGACTATATTCCCGATTTCAATGCCGGATACGTTTCCTCGGTCATTTATTACGATGATTTTGTTCTGATTATTTCCGAACACAATACAAAGCAGTTTGAGTATGTGCCTATGATCTACAGTTCCAGGCCGTCCTACACCGAAACGGTTTACACAGCGTACACTTACGACGCAGAAATAATCTGGCGCAGCGCAGTTGATTCTACCGATTACGAAAGATTGGCAGAAATCAAAAAAGAGTATGAAGAAGAACAAGAACGCTTCAAAAAATGGAAAAATGAAAACGAATAAACAATACAGCCCCTCGTGCTCGAGGGGCTGTATTGTTTATTTCTGATCAAATTAAGGCTTCTTAACACAAATATTCAGCACAAGCGCGAAGCACGCGAGGCAGAGAAGAAGCACGAAGGGGGCGACGAATCCGCCGGAAGATGTACGCAGGCTCGCACAAGCGGTCGCTATGAAGGAAGCGGCAAAAAGATTGAAGTTTACAATGCTGTAATTCGTCGCAAAATACTTCTGTCCGTAAAATGCCGAGGCAAACGCCGAGCCGATCGTGGGGCAAGCGCCGTAGCCGAGTCCGACAAGGCAAAGACCGACGATGCAAACGGGAAGGGATTCGATAACTACCGAAAGAAGAGTGATGCCCGCCGAAACGATAGTCAGAAGGTTCGCCGCGATCATCGTAAATCTTCTGCCCTTCGCGTCAAAGATCGCACCCGTCAGAATTCTTCCGAGTCCGTTGCAAGCGGAAAGCACACCGACAAGCGTTGTCGCAAGCCCCGCGCTCGCACCCGTCGAGAGTGCAAGATCGCGCGCAAAGCTGATAACCGAATTTCCGACGGCAACAAGGCAGACCATGCAAGTGAATGCAAGCCAGAAGGACACGCGCGAAAGCATCTGCAGAGGCGACATATCAACAATCTCGAAATTCTCGGCTTTCTTTGCCGCCTTCTTTTTTGCCTCGGGAAATTTGACGTCCGCCGCGGGCTTGCGGAGAATGATGCCGGCGATGCAGATCATTGCCGCCATTATGATTCCGAAAAGAAGGAAGGTAGTGCGCCAACCGATAGCCTCGTTTGCGAAAAGCGAGTCGAGCAGCGAGCCGAAAACGAGCGATGTCAGTCCGAATCCCATCAGCATACAGCCCGAGCAGAAGCCGCGCTTGTCGGGAAACCAGGCGTTGACCGAGGAGATGATGACGTTGTAAGCAATTCCGATGCCGAGTCCCGCGAGAACAGCATAGGAAATGTAAAGCACAGCGATCGAGCCCTGCATAAAGGAGGCGATAACAAACCCGCCGCCCGCAAGCAGACCCGAGAAGATAAGCGAAAGATTGGAGCCGAGGAGTTTAGTCAGTCTGCTTCCAAGGAAACCGCCGATGCAGAAGGTGCACATCGTCAGCGTGAAATTGAGAGCAAGCTCGGTGTTGCTCCAGCCGAATTCATCGGCAAGCGGAACCTTGAGAATAGACCAAGCGTAAATGATGCCCGCAAAAGCCAGGCAGAGCGTGCAAATGGCAATATAAAGCCAACGCAGAGAAAGATTTGACGTTTCTTTTTTCATTTTTCGTACTTCCTTGACAATATGAGTTGATTTATTATACCATATGTCATAATAAATGTCAATAAAGCTGTTAGCATTTTGCAGACGAGATGTAAACTTTTTGCGCAAACCCGCGATATTCTTTCTTATTATAATTATAACAATTAATTTATACTTGACTATTAATAAAAAATATGATAAAATATTGCGTATATATTTTGCGGAAAGTGAATGCTTTGAATAATTCCTTTTGATAAATAGATCTTTACCGCTCACAATCAAACCAAGGAGAACAAAATGAAAAGAATCAAGATCCCCACAACACGGGCATTGTCCCTCCTTCTGGCAATGCTCATGCTCATCGGACTTTGTCTTACCGCCTGCCAGGGTCCCGGCGGTGAAGAAACAACTGCACCGGAATCGTCCGATTCGACCACAGCGGCACCCGATTCGACGACCTCGGCACCCGAGACCACCACTCCCGGCGGAGATGTGGCAAAGGCGCCCTATACGGTCGAGGTAGTCAGTGAGGGCGGACTTAAGCTTAAGGACGTTACCGTGCTTATCTATTCGGATGCAAGCCTTACCGTTATGAACGGATATGCAAAGACCGACGAAAACGGTGTGGCATCCTTCAACCTTCCCACAGACAATACCAGCTATCACGCAGTTATAACCGAGATCCCCGAGGGCTATGATCTTGCTGAAAGCTATCCTTTGACCGGCAGCGAGAACAATATTACCCTTTCCTCCGCTCTGATCCCCGAGGGAAGCCTTTCGGGCAAAAAGCTCAAGCTCGGTGACGTTATGCACGATTTCACCGTCAAGACCACCGACGGCGAAAACTTCACCCTTTCCGAGGCTCTCAAGACCAAGAAAGCGGTACTTATCAACTTCTGGTACATCAACTGCTCCTGGTGTCAGGAGGAGTTCCCCTATATGAACAGCGTATATCAGCGCTATTCCGATGATATTGCCGTTATCGCCGTCAATCCTTATGCCAGCGATACAGAAAACGCCATCAAGACCTTCAAGGCATCCAACAGCCTTGCTTTCCCTATGGCGAAGGTGGATACTACACTTGCCGATGCGTTCGGCGTAGCCGCTTATCCCACCTCGGTCGTTATTGACCGCTACGGCACTATCTCCGTTATCGAGGAGGGCGCGATCATTTCCGAAGCTCCCTTTGTTGCCGCTTTCGAGCATTTCAAGTCTGAAAACTACACCCAGCGCCTTGAACAGTCGCTTCACTCTTTTGTTGAGATCCCGAAGCCCGACACAGATATGCCCGATCCCGCAGACGTTGCTGCTGCCGTGAACGGAAAGAACGGCGCGGGCATCACATACCGCGCGGAGACCGGCGAAGAATACAAGGATACCATCTGGGATTTCACTCTTACCGAAAAGAACGGACAGAAGTGCCTTGTAAACACCAACCAGGAAGCTGACGGAACAAGCGCTCTGCTTTACGTTGACGTTGAACTCAAGGCAGGTCAGGCTCTCAAGTTCGATTATTTCGCATCCTGCGAGCGCGGCGCCGATATGCTCCACGTTATTATCGACGACGTTCAGATCTATCAGATCTCGGGCGAGGGCACGGATTGGGAGACCTGCTTCCCCTACGTTGCCATTAAAGACGGTAAATACACCATCGCTATCGCTTATATCAAGGATTCCACCGACAGCATCGGTGAGGACAGCGTGTATATCAGAAACTTTGAGATCTGCGATAAGAAAGATGTAAACGTAGCAACTTATATCCCCCGCAACTGTGCAACCGAGCGCGTTGCCGACGGTTACGGATACGCAAACTATGTTGACGTGGTATTCAACGAGAAGGACGGCTACTACCACGTTGGCACAGCAGACGGTCCCCTTCTTCTTGCTAACCTTATGGGTTACAAGACCCCCTTCTCCGAGGCTTCCGTATTTGACCTTGCATATGCAGGTCAGGTAGTGATCGAGGGCAAGAACTATTACGACAATATAGTTCAGTATTTCAATTATGCTTCAAACGCAACGATCAACGGCGTATGCACGGTTGATAAAACACTTGCAGAGCTGCTCAAAAAGGTAGCTTTCGCCTGCGGTCTTGAGGTCGAAAACGAGAAGCAGTGGCTCCAGATGTGCTGCTACTATGACGTATACGGCGGAGCAGAGCAGCTCGCCGATCCTATCCGCGGTCTTGCGGCTCACTCGGCATTTATTGCGGAGATGGGTAAGGATAACGTTGTGACCTACGACCGTATCATTATGCCCCGCGGACTTCTTTACAAGTTCGTTCCCGAGGTATCGGGCGCATACCGCATCACCTCCAACAGCGAATATCTCGTCGAGGCTTGGATATTCAACCCCGACAGAACGATCTATTACACTTATGAATCGGGCGAACGTATGTATTACGATCCCAACAACTGCTCAATGGTCGTTTATTTTGAGGCGGGCAGAGATTACTACATCGATATTGCCTTCTATGATGTATATCAGGAGGGCAGCTTCACCTTCAACATTGAGTATATCGCTGAAAAATACGACCATTTCACTCTTGCATCTCCCGGATATTTCACCTTTATTGAAAGCGACGGCGTGACCATCGGCGAGACCATTGCGGGCGGTATCGACGTTATCCTCGGTGATGACGGCTACTACCACGAGCTCCGCGAGGACGGCAGCATTGGTTCTATCGTTTATGCCGATTTCACCCAGTATACTCCCGTGTTTGGTTCCACTATCTTGGAGATGGTCGGAATGAACGGCTTCAATTTCAAGTACACCGAAAACGATCTTTATATTATGTATTATCAGCTCGTTTACGGTGACAAGATCAAAGAACAGCTCAAGCTCGAATGGGGCGAGTTCTACGAAGAGTATTATGAATCTTATAAGGTAGACGAGGTCCTTGCAGGTGTATACCACGGCGGCGGAGAGGATTACTCCGAGGCTATCGCTGAATATGCAAAGCTTGCCGTTGATGACCCCGAGCATCCCGAAAGAAGCGGTTGCGTTCCCGTTGACGAAAAGCTCGCGCAGATCCTTCAGGCACTTATGAATAAGTACACTTTTGATGACGTAGATCATTCCTGGACAAAGGTTTGCTACTATTATAAATATATAGGAGCACCTACCAATCCCTAAAAGGTGACTATTATGAAAAATACCAAGTTATTAACGATACTTATCGTTTTGATGCTCTCATTGGCGCTCGTTTTTGCCTCTTGTGAAAAAACAGGCGACGAAACCACAGCTCCCGAGGTGACAAATGCTCCCGCAACGGATGCACCCACCGAGCCCGCAGAAGAGACGACCGCAGCTCCCGAAACTACTGCCGAGGAAACTACAGCGGCTCCCGAAACCGTAAAGCCCGAGGAAACGACAGAGGCTCCTCACAGCCATTCCTTCGGCACTTGGAATACCGTAAAGGCTGCAAGCTGCTCCGAGGAAGGTTCTGCTGAAAGAACCTGCTCTTGCGGAGCAAAGGAAACACAGGCTATCGCCAAGACCGCTCACCGCGACGGAGAGTGGGTCATCGATAAAGAGGCTACCGCAACTGCGGAAGGCTCAAAGCATCTTGAATGCGCCGTTTGTAAGGCAACCCTCAAAACCGAGGTGATCTCCGCAACGCCTCACACTCCCGGCGAATGGATCGTGGATAAAGAGGCGACCTGCACGGAAAAGGGCGCAAGACACAGAGTCTGCACCAAGTGCGGCGAAACCATCGACACCGAGGAGATCTCCGCAAAGGGCCACAAGGAAGTTGCAGATAAAGCAAAGGCTGCAACCTGCACCGAAAGCGGACTCACCGCAGGTTCTCATTGCTCGGTATGCAATACTGTCCTGAAGGCACAGGAGAGCATTCCCGCAAAGGGTCACACCGAAGAGATTAATGCATCTTGCGCTCCCACTTGTACCGCTTCGGGACTTACCGAAGGCAAGACCTGTAAGGTTTGCCGCGAAGTCCTCGTTGCACAGCAGACTGTTCCGGCAACGGGACATAAGGACGGTGAATGGATCGTCGATAAGGAAGCGACCACTTCTTCCGCAGGATCAAAGCATCTTGCTTGCTCGGTTTGCGGTGAAACGATCAAAACAGAGCAGATCCCCATGATCGAGATCGTTAAAAAGGAATTCACAGTAACGGTCGTTGACGGATTTGGCGCTCCCATGTCCGGTGTCGAGGTATTCTTTATGAGCGGAGATAAGGAAGCCGCTAAGGCAACCACCGATAAGAACGGAAAAGCTTCCGCAATGCTTGTTTCGGGTGACTACAAAGTCGTTGTTGAGTCTTCGGACGGTTCTTCCGCTTCGTATGACGTAAACGATGCTTCGCCCTCGATCGAGGTTCAGCTTGTTGCGCTTGCTCAGAATCCCGAAATGGTATATCCGGGTGCAACGGAAACCGATAAGGTCCTTGCCGGAGTTTACACCGTGTCCCTCGGCTCTGTCCGTGTCCCTGTTGAAAAAGGAAAGATCAGATATCTCTTCTTCATTCCCACAGAGGGCGCGATATATCATATCTATACCGATTCCGATAAGGTTGAGGTCGGCTACTATGGCGGCAGCTTCTTTGTCAGCTCCACCAATACCGGATTTGTTGATGAAAACGGTGTGCTTATCCACGAGTTCCTGCACACCTCGGTTGGAAGCAAGGTCGTTCTTGGATTGACTTCGACTTCCGCATCTGTTGACGAATGCACCTTGACTATCGTGAAGGCTGCGGATATTGAGATCAAGGACGTTGAGCGTCCTTGGGAGCAGTATGTACCCACACAGGTTCCCACTCAAAAGGTAGAAACTCCGAAGGGAACTATGAAGTATGTCCCGATCGAGATCAATTTCTCCACCATGCAGGGTACCAAGGAGATCGAGGTCGTATACAACGAGAAGGACGGTTACTACCATCTGCATACCGCAGACGGCCCCGTGCTTTACGTAAGGATCACTCAATCCACAAAGTATCTCGATCCTTTGAAGACGATCGTTCTGCTCACCAACATCGGAAAGTATTTCTATGACGATGACGGAAAGCTTGTCAAGAAAGAGTCGTATGTTGACGCTATACACATTGATACCATCACCTACCCGAATAACAAGAATCCCTATTATTCAAAGGTAGCGGACGCAAAGTACGGTGTCGTTCCGCTCAATGAGGAGCTTATTTATATTCTCAAAAACGTGGGTGAGGATGATTGGTATAAGAAGAGCTCTCCCGACTATATTTTTGACAATACCACCATTCCCGCGGACGTTATGCCCCAAAACGCTTGGCTCTTTGCCTGCGTATATTTTGAATAAAATACAAAGAACTCCGATGCCTCGGCATCGGAGTTCTTTTGTGTTATAATGTAGCAATAACTTCGCAATACATATAAAGCGAACCAAGACAGACCAGCGCCGAATCGCAGCTCTTTGCGTATGCTTTGGCATCTTCAAGTGCATCCGAAACAGATGAATAGGAGCTTGCGGTAATGCCAACACCTTCAAGAACTTTGGCATATTCCTCGGCGGGAAGCGCGCGCGGATTCTGAGGAGTGATAGTGAACGCGCGGTCGGAGATCTCGGAGAATTTTTTTGCGATATAATTGTAATCCTTGTCCTTCATAACACCCGTGAGGATGCAGACCTTTCGGTTGCCGAAATATCGCTTGATGCTTTGGACAGCGGTCTCAATACCCTCGGGATTGTGAGCACCGTCAAAGATTATCAGCGGATCGCGCGAGATGATCTCAAAGCGAGCGGGCCAGCGCGCCGCAAGAAGCCCCGCACGGACAGCTTCCTCGGAAACGGTAAATCCATTGCTCTTTAGTATTTCGACGGCACAGAGGACGTTTGCCGCGTTCCAAGGCTGATAAAGACCGAGGAGAGGGAGCTGTATTTCTTTATAGTTAAGATAATTAAACGTGCTTCCCGAAAGATCGGACGATATGATCTCAAGTCCCGATTTGTCGGCGAAGTGATAATCGGCATTTCTCTCTGCCGCTTTTGCTTTGATGACTTCCTCGACCGATTCCGAATTTCCGCCGAAAAGTACAGCGCCGTTTTCCTTGATTATCCCCGCCTTTTCAGCCGCGATCTTTTCAACGGTATCGCCAAGAAAAGCCGTGTGGTCAAGCGAGATCCCCGTGATGACGGAGAGCAGGGAAGAAGTGATGATATTCGTCGAATCGAGCCTGCCGCCCATGCCCGCCTCAAGGATAACAACGTCGCATTTCTTGCGCTTAAAGAATTCAAATCCGATGGCGGTGATAAGCTCAAATTCGGTCGGTTTATCCTCCATCGAGTCGGCAAAGGGCTTGACGTATTCGGTTATTTCCGCAAGCTCGTCATCCGAGATATTCTCGCCGCAAAACTGCATTCTTTCGTTGAAGACCTTGATGTAGGGCGAGGTGAAAAGTCCCGTTTTATATCCCGCGTGGCGGAGCACGGAATCGAGCATCGAGCAGAAGGAGCCCTTGCCGTTCGTTCCCGCAACGTGGACGAATTTCAGATCATTCTGCGGGTTCCCGAGCTTTTCGCAAAGCGCCGAGATGCGCTCAAGCCCGGGTTTTGTGAAGGTCCAGCAGATAGAATGGATGTATTCGAGTGCTTCGGTGTAATTCATTTTGTCACCTCGTATATTTTGTGAATGCCTTGTGCCTGAAAATGAGGCAAAGGAAGAAGCTTTCGATTGCGATTATCAGCGCGTAAGTCGGAAGCCTGTATAATAGCAACATACCGTAAGACATATTATAATAGGCATATATGCCGAACGTCTTAACGATCAGCGAACCGACTGCGTGCGCTGCAAGAACAGACATAATTATTCTGAAAGTGCTTTTTTTCTTAATGACATAATTGGAAACAATACCGCTGACCGCTCCGACAAGCGCCGCGCCGAGGGTCACTATCGGCGAGATGGCAAAGCTTTGCGTCGAAAGGAAGTAGCTCACCATATCCGAAACGATTCCTGTTACAGCTCCGACTATGGGACCGAAGAGGATGCCCGACATAATGATCGGAAAGTTTTCAAAGGTCACTCTGAAAAGCCCGTTTCCGAAGTTGAGAAAATTCTTGCAAAAGATGCCGATAACAACGCTCAGCGCACCGAGCATTGCGGCGGTCGTCAGGACTTTGACGTTGCGAAGTCCGTTTTTTTGATTTTTTGACATAATAAAAACCTCCCTTCGCAAACAGTTTGACTGTGCGGCGGGAGGAAACAAAAATATTTCCCGTAGCAACAGCGGGATGCGGTCTACCCAAGCGAGCTTTCTTGCTCTTATCCCACACGGCAACTCCCCGTCCGTGTGTATTTTAACGCAGGTTTTCCTACTCTGTTCACAATAGTAATATTATATACCTTTTTTTGCGAATTTGCAATACCTTTCCCGAAAAAACTTGACAAAAATCGCGGAATGTGCTATAATATGGCGCGGTGAGTTCGAAACCATCCTCACCTAAAACAAAACTACGGAGTAATACAAATGCAAAAGAACAAAAAACACATCCGCCTTCTTTGTGAGGCGGCACTGATCGCGGCTATCTACGTCATCCTTACCTACCTCTGCGCGGCTGTCGGTATGAGCAGCGGGGCGATCCAGCTTCGGCTATCGGAGGCACTCTGCGTCCTTGCGATATTCACGCCGGCGGCAGTCCCCGGAGTTGCGCTGGGATGCTTTATGGCGAATCTGCTAACGGGATGCGCACTTTGGGACATCGTTTTCGGCTCGCTTGCAAGCCTTGTCGGAATGCTTGGCTGCCGTGTGCTGAAAAAGCATCCGTACCTTGCTCCAGTCCCCTACGCACTCGCCAATATGATAGTGATCCCCTTTGTGGTCAAGCTCGTTTACGGCGCTCCCGAGGCACTTCCGTTCCTGTTTCTGACCGTCGGCATCGGCGAGATCATTTCGGTCTTTGCGGTAGGAATCCCGCTTTATCTGGTGCTGAAAAAGCATAGCAATACAATCTTCAAATAATAGAAATGCAGATCCCTTGATTTCGGGATCTGCATTCTTTTTTATAGTTCTCTCTTTTTATATAAGACGATAGAAAGATACCAGGAGAGGGCGAATATGCCGATGCCGATGAGGCATACGATCGGCAATACTCCGAAAAGATTTATCTCCTGCTCGGTCGATTCCGTCATTAATTGAGAGGCTGCAACGCTTCCTCCACAGACGATTCCGACCATAACGTAATAAGCAAGTCTGCCTTTTTCAACGCCGTATTTGAACATAAAAGGAAGATTTATTGATGATGAGATAAGCGACATTGTTAGAATAAGCATCATAAAGACGCCAAAAGCTTCTGTTGAAAACGTGCCGTTTGAAATCATAACTGCCGCGTGCGCAATGCC
Organism: Clostridia bacterium; assembly: GCA_017415485.1. Taxonomy (GTDB): domain Bacteria; phylum Bacillota; class Clostridia; order Oscillospirales; family CAG-272; genus CAG-390. Next base: position 1,399 of record JAFQGP010000087.1, on the reverse strand, counting down.
TATTGATACAATGATTGTTCCCTGTGCTATGAGACCTATAATATATTTGCCGCTTACGATCTGCGCGCGCGAGTAAGGTAAAGTATCGCTGTATTGGATCCATCTGCTTCTTTCATCGTATGCAAGAATGTTGGTGGGGATCATTCCGCCGAGCATAGCGGGATAAAAGGTGAAAAACAGATTATCTGGAGAGGCAAGAGATAACAGCAAGAATAAAAATGATATGATAATATTTGATCTGCAGTATTTTGCCGTCATATAGAGGTCTTTGATAATAAGTCCCTTCATTTATTTTGCCTCCTTTACCATTAGCAGAAAGAGCTCTTCTATGCTTATCGGACTGATTTTGAAATCTTCGGGTACTTTATCCCGTAGAACGATCGTCTCGATTCCGTAAGGCGTTACCTTGGTGTGCTTGATCGACTTAAGATCGAGTGCCGAGAGCTGTTCGGGTGTGCAATGTACGATTCCGTATTTTGAAAGGAGCACATCCTTTTCCTCGCAGAGAAGCAGTTTGCCCTTGTGCAAAAATGCAATGTAATCGCAAAGCTTTTCAAGGTCGCTGACGATGTGGGATGATATGAGGATCGAATGGCTTTCATCCCTCGTGAAATCATAGAACATTTCAACGACCTCGTCGCGCACAACGGGGTCAAGTCCGCTTGTTGCTTCGTCGAGAAGAAGCAACTTTGCGCCGTGCGACATAGCGATCGCGATACCGAGCTTCATTTTCATACCGCGTGAAAAATCTTTGAATTGTTTTTTATCGGGTATGGAAAACTTGGTCAGAAGATGATTGTATTCATCCTGATCCCAATTTTGGAAGGTGTGCTTCATTACTTTACCGACCTGCTTCGCCGTCAGACACTCGGGGAGACCGACTTCGTCCAGAACAACGCCGATATCTTCTTTTGTCATCTTGATATTCTTTTCATTATCCTCGCCGAGGATCTTGATGCTTCCGCCGTCCTTATGAATTATGTCGAGTATCAGCTTGATCGTCGTGCTTTTTCCCGCTCCGTTTTCGCCGATAAGCCCCATAATGCATCCGCTCGGCAGCGTCAGGCTCAAATTGTCAAGACGGAAATCCTTAAAGGATTTGGTCAGATTTCTTATTTCAAGTGCATTCATTCTTTTTCCTCCATAATGAATGTTATCATTTCGATGATATCGTTGCGGCTCAGGTTGCAGGATGAAGCAAGCGAGGCGATATCTTCGATATGCTTTTCAATTTTTTTGAGATTTTCTTCGCGAAGGATCTCGGTGTTCTTCGGGGCAACATAGCAACCCTTTCCGGGAAGAGTGTAGATGAAGCCTTCCTGTTCGAGTTCTTCGTAGGCGTGCTTAGTTGTGATAAAGCTGATGCGCAGGTCTTTGGCAAGCCCCCGTATCGATGGGA
>JAFQGP010000086.1 GCA_017415485.1 Clostridia bacterium | reverse complement strand
TTGCAGAATATGATGCAAAGAAAGCGGATGACATTATGGAATCTGCATTAATAGAGTTTTCGGATAATTCAGGTTTTCTATTTGAGATGGCTCAATTCTATGCTCGTCAATGCAAATATGAAAAGGCAATCGAGTTTTATGAGCGGTCGTGGGAAGCTGAGAAAAGCCAAAAGCCGAGATTCACAGATGCTTTGGATGGCATTGCTACAATATATGTAATTATGAATAATCCCGATAAGGCGATTCAAACTTATGAAAGAATGATCACTTGCCTCAAAGACGAATGGGGTTATAAAGATGACGATGCGGCAGTAATAGATGTAGAGCGAAAAAAGAAAGCGTTGATCAAATAATACATTTTGAGTATGGCGTTAATAGTGCGAGATTTCAAGGATGCCTTTAGTGCCGTCAACGACAATGGCGTATTTTGATACATAACCAAAAGCCACCCACGCGGTGGCTTTTCTGTTGGAGAAGAGAGCCGGTTACGGAGCGTCTTAATGCACTTTTATAAAAATATGTTGTTTTACGTGTATTCTTTATAACGTTCAAGCAAGCTTTGAAATCTTTCATATTTGTTAAGCGGCTCAAATTCAGGGCTTGTGATTTTCCATAGATAATCAGACAGCTTCAATTCTCCGTGAAACAAGGTGAGATCGATCTTATCCAAAACAGGGGAATCGATCTGTGCGCAATTTGAAGAGAGGTGGCATTGGATTTCCCCGTAGTCAAAAATCCTCTCCAAGAGTTCGATTGCTTGCTCATACCTTTTGAGTTCCACCAATTCAAAAGCCGCTTCAAATCCCGAAATGCTGTACCAATTAAACAGAGGTGCGTGAAATGCCCCTTCTTGATGAAAGGCGTATGGCAAATTCATATTCACAAGGTTAACTTCTATTGCTTTTTCAAGCTCGCCATTATTTCTGTATGCAACTGCCAGTCGCTCTAATTCGCCTGCAATATAACCTAACAAAAGTGCAATTGATTCTTGTTCATGGCGAATCTCCTCGCTATAATTTTCGCTTTTTTCACTAATATGCGCCAAATACATCTCGGATGATATAACTGGCATCTTTAGTTCTTTGGCGAGCTGTTCAGCCTCTGCATATCTGCCTGCTCGCGCGTAAACATCAATTTTGTTTGCGTACATACGAACAACATCGCCAATATTTTTTGAATTTCTGATATATAGCTCTGCTGAATGCACTGTATCGAGAAAAATTTGTGAATTGGACTGATTTGGAGAAATTAAAAAGGTTCCGCAACGGACAATCGCATCCAAAATATTCAAATCTGCGGGATATTCGCTTAATAATGCTTTCAGCTTTTCAAAACGAACGGTATAGTTACATCCCGCATCGTTATAGATTGCTTGAATAAGCGATTTGACATTTTCATCATTTTTATGTTCTCTTGAAAAAAGTGTGTCAGTGCTTACTCCAAAATAATTTGCCAACGGTACTACCTGCGAAATGTCGGGCAAGCTTGTACCGTTTTCCCATTTGGAAATAGCTTGAGCTGAAATGTTCAGCTGTTCGGCAAGTTCTTCTTGTGTAAGATTTCTTTCTTTACGCAGACGCTTGATGATCTGCCCCATATTTTCTTTCATAGCAATCCTCCAAAAAATATTTCGGCTCCGTTGCATATATTATAGCATATTTTATTTGGTACGTGAAGATATTTAATAGAAAGTCAGTGTAAACCGATAGTTGAGTTTTTTGTTTTATACATAGATTTTGTTACATATCATTGAGAAACAACCAAAATAGGAATATTTCTTATTTTTGGTGACCGAGTCACAGAAAATATCCAAACAAAATGGTATAATATAGCCGTAAAGAAAAAAGGAAAAAAGAAAGGTAAAAATAAAAATGTTTAATTTATATAAATACAACAGTAGCGCGGTTCTGGCGGCTCTGCTTGTGCTGTTTGCACTGGGACTATTGATCGCTTAACTGTTATAACATATGCTGATCCGCTGCGGCGGATCGGCTCTTTTTTATAATTAACACTAAAACTGTTAAAATTTTGTTGACATTTCCTGTTTTTATGATATAATTATATTGTACATAAATAAAATACAAGGATGGCAAGAATTTGAAGCTTAAATATTACGGAACGGGCGGCGGAGGCGGAATACCTGAGATATTCTGCGATTGCCCTGTATGCCGTCATGCGCGCGAGTTTGGCGGCAAGGATATTCGCACCCGCTCGCAGGCTGTTATTGACGATAAGATCTCGATCGATTTCCCCGTTGATACATATCTTCACACAGCTTATTGCGGGCTCGATATGCGCCGCATCAAAAATATCATCATAACCCACGCGCATTATGATCACTTTTTGACTCAGGATCTTTTCAGCCGCCCGCAAGGATATGAAGGTGCGCTGAACGTATATTGCACTCCCGCGTCATCCACCAAAATGTGCGAGACGATCGATGCACGAGAAAAAGCTTACGCGGAGGGAAGAAGAGTCCGCACCTCGGATTTTCAGGTCGAATATCACCCCATCGAGGTCGGTGCGCCCTTTGAGATCGACGAATACCGCATCACTCCCCTCAAGGCGCATCACGCGCAGGGCGTGCAGTCGGTGATGTACGTTATCGATAACCTTGCGGAGGATAAGCACATCCTTTGGGCGCACGATACAGGTCCCTTCTACACAAGCGCGTGGGATTGGCTCAAGACTTATGATCACGTCTTTGATTTCGTTTCGCTCGATTGCACTCTCGGCAGAGGCGAGCTGATCACGGCGGCGCATATGGACATTATGGGTTGCTACGAAACCAAGGAAAAGCTCCGCGAGTTGGGACTTCTTGACGATCACACAAAGGTCTATCTCAGCCACATCGGACACCTTTTGCACCAGACACACGAAGAGCTTGCGGCAGAGGCGGCAGAGCTCGGTATGACACCCGCTTTTGACGGCTTGACCGTTGAAATATAAAATGTATCAAATTCAAAGGAGAATGGTTATGAAAAGAATCATCGCAACTGCCGTAGCTCTCGTTATGGCTCTTACACTTCTTTCCGCATTCGCTTTCAATGCGTCTGCATCCAACGATTACAGCATCGAATTCAATTTCCTTGAAACTTCCACCTATGAAAGCTCTCTCGTTTACAACAACGGCATGAAGCCCGCGGGCAACTCGACCCAGATGGGCTATAAGGGCTGGCTCGGAAGCAAGAATGCAGAGGGCGCGACCTCCGTTTTCGTATTTGACGCAGGCGCAGGAAACGCATTCCTTTCCCTTATCATCAACTACCGCGGCTACTCTATCGCGGCAGGTGAGCCCGACCACGTTCGTATGTACGTTTCCGCTGTTGGTGAGTCTGATTTTGCTGCGGGTTATACCGAGTCAAACTGGACTCTCGTTGCATCCATAATCAATGACGCAACCGCAGGCAACGGCATCAACGTTGCCGATCCTACCAACCGTGACCCCGAGGTACTTCGTTCTGTTGACGTATCGCCCTACATTCTTGGCCAGGAGAAGGTTTATCTTCGTATCGATTTCTTCCGCGGCGACAATATCGACGGCATTGCTTCCACATATTTCGCTCCCGCGGGCGCAGTCGGAACACTTCTCTATGAAAACACCGCTGCGACAGAGCCCGAAACCACCGCGGCTCCCGTAGTTACCGAGCCCGAGACCACTAAGGCTCCCGAAACTCAAGCTCCCGAAACTCAGGCCCCCGCGACTGAGCCCGAGACCGAGCCTGCAACAGAACCCGTTACCGAAGCGCCCTCGACTGCGACTCCCACCACAGAGGCGCCCAAGTCCGAGGGAGGATGCGGCGGTATGATCGCGGGCGGAGCGGCTGTCGTTGTTATGTTCGGCATCGCGATCGTTTCCAAGAAAAGAGATTGACCCTGTTCAACGAGAGGAAAACAGATCATGAAAAAAATAACTAAAAGAATTCTTGCTGCTGTGCTTGCGGCGATGATGCTTCTCCCGCTTGCATCCTGCGCCAACACCGCAGACCCGAACGCGGAAACCACCGCGGCGTCTGCCCCTCCCGCGCAGACCACTTCTGCAATCGAAGAAACCACCGTTGACCCCGCCGAGGTGTTCGAGCTTCCCGCCGAAACCCAGGAATATGCGGGAAAACTTGTTATTCTCAATTCCTCGGGACTTACCGCTGTCGGCCTTGACGATGCATCGGCGGATCTGCTCGATCAGGCAGTATTCCGCAGAAATGCTATTATGAGCGAAAGATACGGCGTTGAGGTGAGCGAGATCGTTGTCAAGTCCTCAAAGGCGGCAACGACTGCCGAAAACGAGATCTCGAGCGGCGATCCTTCCTTCGATGTCGCTATGCTTAACTATACCAATGCCACATCGCTCGCGCGCAAAGGCCTTTGGTATGACCTTGCTTCTATCAATAATATCTCGCTTGAAAAATCCTGGTGGGATCAGAGCGCAAATCTGAATTACAGATTCGGCGATCATCTTTACTATACTTACAGCAATATGGTGACCTCGCATTTCGACCACGTCAGATGCTTCTATTTCAATCACACCATTATGGCTGACAACAACCTCAGCGTTGACGAGCTTTACCAGAAGGCTATCGACGGCAAGTGGACGCTTGAGGAAATGTATAACTACGCAAAGGATATTTACAAGGATAACGGAAACGGCGTTGCGGATAAGGACGACCTGTATCCCGTTGTCGGCGTGCCTTCGACCACCTACAGCGCACTTTGCAGCGGCGCGGATGCAAGCTATATCAAGATCGATCCCAAGACCTCGCTTCCTTATGCTTACTTCACCACCGAAGGCTTTGTGAATGCGTATAATCTCATTCTCGATACTATGACAGGTGAGAACTTCTTCTATACCGGTTGCGCGAAGAACACCGAGGCGACCGATATGTTCGTCAACGGTCATGCTCTCTTCCTTATGACCACTATCTCCAACTCGAACACCATGCGTTCGGGAATGAAGGATGACTTCGGCTTCCTGCCGCTTCCCAAGAGAGATACCGATCAGGAGCATTATACCTGCAATGCTCCCAATCCCTATTCGATAGCCGTCCCCTCTTGCGTTAAGGATCCCGAGAGGATCGGATTCATCCTTGAGGCTATGGCGTATCATTCGACCGAGACCGTTCGCTCGACTTATTTTGAGATCAGACTCTACGGTCAGACCAGCCGCGACGCGCTTTCCTGGCAGACTCTTGACCTGATCTATTCCAACATCGCGTACAGCATTCCCGTTCAGAGCACCATCGGCTATTCTTCCAAGATCAACGGAATGATGGTTGAGGGTTCGAGAGATATTTCTTCCTATATCGCGTCGGTAAAGACCTCTATGGAAAAGGATATCGAAAACTTTATCAACGGGGTAGACTGATGAAAAGCAAAGCTTTGATGTCGCTTTTCCTTGTGGCGCTCATGATCTTCATGAGCGCCTGCTCTCAAAATGAAGGCAATGCAGACGAAACAACAGATCCCGTTTTGCCCGAAACCGAAGTGTTTGAAACAACGGCAGAGACAACGACAGCTCCCGAAGAGACCACCGCAAGCCCGCGCCCCGAGCTGACTCCCGTAACTGCCGAGGATATTCCGTATTTTTCGGGCGGTATGAGAAGAAGCGACTATGATTGCGGCGACGGCGTATATGCGAAGATCGTGAATTCGGTTTTTGAGAGCGAGTACCGCACGTATCTCGAAAATCTCAAGACTCTCGGATATACTCAGGAATCTGAGCGTGAGGTGGAAGGAAACTTCTTCTATACCTTCAGCAAAGAGAACACGGCGCTGATCGCATCTTATTTTACCGCGGAAAAGGTCGCGCGCATTACGGTTCTTCCTTATAATCCCTATGAGGCTTATTCGGATATTTACGGAGTAAAGGACAGCGCAGAGGGTGCAGTAGAGCCATTGATCACAATGGTCAACACCGGAAACAACGGCGCGGACACGGGAATGTCTTACATCATTCGCACTCCTCAGGGCAGCTTTATCGTTATCGACGGCGGTTGGTCCGGAATCGGCGAGGGCAAAAAGATCCGCAATCTTCTTCGCGAACAGAACACGGGCGACGGCCTGCCCGTTATAGCCGCGTGGATACTGACTCACCCGCACGCGGATCATTACGGTGCGATAGCGGACGTTGCGGCGGCTTACTATGACGAGGTGGTGCTCGAGCGCGTTATATTTAACTATCTGAGCGAAGAAATGCTTGCAAAGTCGGATGTCAGCAAGGTTCTTGATGACTCGACTTCGCCATACAACGTGCTCAAAAAGACACTTGATGCACCGAAAAAGTGGGGATACACACAGATCATCAAGCCGCACACGGGCGATATTCTGAATATCGACGGCGTCGAGATCGACATCCTTTATACACACGAGGATGCCGCGATCGATGTTTCTGCGCTTGAATATAACAACGCCGCTTCGCTGGCGTTCAAAACCTCGGTTGGAGGAAAAAGCGCGCTCTTCCTCGGGGATTCAACGTCGAAGAATATGCTCGCCATGGCAAAGCGTTACGGAAGCCATCTCAAGAGCGACATTCTTCAGCCCACCCACCACGGCAGAACTCACGGCAAGATCGAGGTTTACAGCCTTGTCCTTCCCGAAGTCGTCCTCTGGGACTGCGCACTCAGCAGTTATAAGGAGTATGAAAAACAGGACTACAACCAATACCTGATCAAAAACTTCAAGCGTCACTATATTAGCGAAAACGGAACCGTTACACTCTCATTCAAAACGCTTGAGGAAATCAAGTAAAAATAAAGAGGCTATCTTTTGCGATAGCCTCTTTTCCCTATTAGTCTTTGTATACTTCGTCAGCGAAATATGCGTTGGTGTTGGCGTGGAGTCCGTTTTCGTCTTCGATGGTGATTCGGATGTAATTGTCATCGGGAGCAAAGCCGAAGGATGCCGAGGTGAGGAGCTCGCTGTCAGCCTCGACCTTGCGACCTCTGCGGACGCCGTAGTTGGCTGTGATCCTTCTCGCGCCGCTGCATTCGATGTGGACCTTGCCGTCCTCGAACCAAAGAGCCTTGATCTCGGGACCTTGAGAAGCGTAGAAATTGCCTTTTTCGAGTGCCGATGTGATCGTTCTGTATTCAAGCTTGTCGGCTTTTATCATGGTGAAGCCCTTGAAGGAGTCGTTGCCCGGGTGACCGAGGGGCTGGACGTCGTGATTGTCATCGGTAGCAACGCAATAGATGCGCTTGCCTGTCAGAAGCATCGTGTCATAAGCCGCGGGGTTGTAATCGTCAAAGCCTGCGGTGACGCAGCTTCCGTTGACGATCTCCATCGCGTTCATATTCTCGTAGAAAGCGAAATCAAGCGCTGTTTCGAGCGACCACGCGGGGTGGTTGTAGGTGACGAAGAATCCGGCGTCGCGTCCGCGCTTCATCATATCGCTGATGCCTTCGGGACTGTAAACGCGCTCGTAATCGGGCTCGTTTTCGTCGAATTTTACCTGTGAGGAGTAGATCTCCTTTGCGTTGCCCCATGTATATTTGCTTCTGTGCCAGCAGACGGGAGTGAGGTTGTCGGGCTCAAGGGCGATCAGGCACATGTGGCAGCATTTGCAATGCTTATCCCATTTTCCGGGCGCGTTGACTTCCATTTCATAGGAGTTGAGCGGCAGAAAGTTCTCATCGGCAAGCTCGGGGTGGGGAATGAGGACGTCGTGATCTGTGTAAGCAATGACGGAATACCCCGCCGCCATATAGTTCTTTTTCACTTCCTCGGGCGTCCAACGACCGTCGGATACTGTGGTATGGCAGTGCAGATTAGCTTTATAAAAATTACCGGTTTCGGGGAGCAGATATTTTTTCATAGAAGTCACCTCGCAGTGTTTTTTATGATTTTATCACATTTTGTTCTTTGTGTCAATATTTTGGACGAAAAAAGGCGGAGGGATTGAAAAAGAAAAACATTTGTGATATAATGATTTAGGGAAGGCGGTGAAAAAATGAAAAAATACAACTTGATCTATGCAAAGAATACTTTTTTGATGTGCTTCGTAATTTCACTTTTCGCCGCAGTTCCGCTTTTGATCGTGTCTTTGTTTTTTGACGCGGTCGAAAACGATATTCTTTATTCTTTGTATTGTTTGCTAGCGGGCGTGGCAGTATGGTTGTTGCTGTTGCTCCGTATTCCGCTTGCGTATGTGGCTTTGCGCAGGCAGGAGAAGATGCTCGGTGTCATATTTGACAGCAAGGGAGTTAAGCCTCTTTATCCGTCTTCCACGACTATGTCCACAAATTCTTTGATATATATGTCTGATGAATGGCTGATATTCGCCGGAACGGGTGCATTTTGCCGAGATTATATTGAAAAGTTTATCGTAAGATCGAAAAAGCGCAAGAACCACGTGAATTATTATCATTTGTGCATTATCGTAGGAAAAGACAAAAAGAAGTATTATAAATTGCTTGATTCCGCAAGTACAGCAAAAAGAGTGAGGGAGTGGTACAGAAATGGTCGATAAAAGCATACCTTATTACCCCTTGACGATGGTCAAGAAAGATACCGATAACTACCCGCGTTACGATTTACCCGCGGGATACAAGTTCGTTTTTTACCAAAAAGGCGATGAAAAACATTGGGCGGAGATCGAAGCTGATGTCGCTCAGTTTTCGAGTGTGGAAAAGGGAATTGAGTGCTTCAGGCGCGAATTCCTTGAGAGGCAGGATCTCGAGCCCGAAAAGAGAATGCTGTTCGTCGTTTCGCACGAAGGTGAATATGTCGGCACGGCGTCACTTTGGAACGGTCTCTTTTACGGTGAGAAAAAGCAACGCATACATTGGGTTGCAGTCAAGGACAGCCACTCGGGCAAGGGAATAGCAAAAGCCATGCTTTGCCGCTTGATGGATCTTTATTGCGAGCTCGGATATTCGGGTTTTATCTACCTTTTGACAGGTACGCGCAACTGGCACGCCGTTTCGCTTTACCGTAAATTCGGCTTCTCTGAATTCATAAGCGACCGCTCGCCATCCGCAAGAACGACCGATGACGAATTTGCGGAGAATACGCAAAAAGCAGTTGCCATAATTAACGAAATGATTTCGAAAGGAATAAAGAAATGAAGATAACGCAATATACCACCGCATCGAATCTTGAAATGTACGCGAGCCGTGTTTTTCCGTCCGAGCTTATGAACGGAGCGGCGCAGGTGAAGCTGACGGGCAAGATCTTGAACGAAAACTATCTCGGTCTCGGCGTTGCCATCACGGGAAGCTCTTGCTATCTTTTGAATCAGATGGACAAGGAAAGCCGCCGCGCGCTGCTTGAACACGTTTACGGCAAGGAAGGTGCGAATCTCTCTGTCGGCAGACTTACGATTGCATCAAGCGATTACTCCGCCGAGCTTTATTCTTACGATGACGTGCCGAATGACATTGAGCTGAAGCATTTCTCGATCGACCGCGACCGCGAGTATGTCATTCCGATGATAAAGGAGATCCTCGAGGTGCGCCCCGACCTTTATATCTACGCCTCGCCTTGGTCGCCTCCCGCCTGGATGAAGACGGGCGGAAGTCTTTGCGGCGGTTTCATGCGCGAGGAATATCTTGAATGCTATGCGGATTACATCATCAAATATCTCGAAGAATACGAAAAGTTCGGCATTCATATTTCCGCGCTGACGCCTCAGAACGAGCCCGAAACGCTTCAGAAAAATCAAATGCCCGCCTGCGTATGGCATCCCGACCACGAGGCGAAGTATATCTCGATCCTCCGCCGCAAGCTGACGGAGAAGGGGATGAATACTGAGATATGGATGTACGATTATAATTTCAACAACTGGCACAGACCTCTTTGGTGTCTTGACACACACAAGCGCCTGCTTGAGGATTGTCAAGCGGTCGCGTTCCATTACTACACGGGCGCGATCGAGGATACCGCGCCGCTCCACGAGGCTTACCCGCAGATGAAGCTCCATTTCACCGAGGGCGGACCGAGACTTTTCGAGCACTATTCCGACGACTGGTGCAAGTGGACGGGAATGATGGCAAAGACGATGACCAATCATTTTTCATCCTTCACGGGCTGGAATCTGCTTCTTGACGAAAACGGCAATCCGAATATCGGACCTCATCCCTGCGGAGGACTCGTCACGCGCAACAGCCGCGACGGCTCGCTTTCATACAGCGGACAGTTCAAGTCTTTTATGCACACGGCGAGATTTATGCAGAAGGGCGCAAAGATACTCGAATTTGAGCTTCGCGAGCCGAAGAAGTGCGTTTCAAAGTACTACGGCGGCGACGAGGATATTGTGATGTCGGTCTTCGAAAACCCCGACGGTTCACACGTTTATGTTTTTGTCAACGGCGGCACCGAGAAAAAACAAGTGCAGATCGAGGAGCGCGGACAGCTTTATTATCTGTTGCTCTTGCCCGACAGCGCGTCGACAGTTGTATTTGATTTTAACTGAATATGCAATCCCCGTGCGATGCGCGGGGATTTTTTATAAAATTTTCTAAAACCCCTTGACAAATCCAGACTATTGTGGTAGTATATACTATAGTAATAGTCTGAGGTGACAAAATGGATAAAAAACTCTTTGACAGTGAACTTAAAGTAATGGAGCTGATATGGGCGCATGAGCCGATCAGCGCGAAGGAGCTCAGTATTCTTGCAGAGAATGAATACTCCTGGAACAAAAACACGACCTACACCGTCATAAAAAAGATCGAGGCGAAGGGATATATCAAGCGCGAGGATCCCGGTTTTGTCTGCACCTCACTCGTGTCAAAGGACGAGGTCTGCAAAACCGAGGCGAAGGGGCTGATCGACAAGCTTTTCGGCGGATCGCGAAAGGCGCTCTTTTCCGCGCTGATCGAGGACGAGGAACTGACGCGCGAGGAGATCGAGGTGCTCAGGTCGATGATCGACAAGAGGTAGCCTATGCTCGGTGAGATATTTTATTGGATATTCAATATGAGCATCGCCGCGTCGATATGCGGATTGCCTGTCTGCCTTTTTCGAATGATAAAAAAGATACCGCGCAGAGTGACGGTTTGGCTTTGGCTGATTCCCTTTATACGTATGCTCTTGCCCGTTGGTATCGCGGGGAAATACGGGCTGATGACCTTTATTTCGCAGTTTACGACCAAAACCGTGACGGTTTATGATGGCGAATTTTATTATTTGACTGCAATGAACCATATGATGGCGGCGGACAGTTATGAACCGCTCACCTACAAGACCGACCTTCTTGCCGATCTTTTTGGCGTGGCTTGTTGGATATGGCTTGTCGCGGGGCTTGCGCTGATGATCGCGTTTTTCATCATCTACGCCGCGACTCTCGGCGAGCTTTCGGATGCACATTTGCTTGAAGGAAATGTTTATATTTCCGAAAAAGTCACTTCGCCCGCGCTTTACGGCGTTTTGAAACCAAGGATAATTCTTCCCGCAAAGTACCGTGAAAACGAGCTCAAATACATCCTGATGCACGAGAAGGCGCACGCACGGCGCGGGGATAATCTCGTTCGTCTTTTAGCACTTGTGACAGTTTGTGTTCATTGGTTCAATCCTCTTGCGTGGCTTTTCCTAAAATTGCTCTTTGCCGATCTCGAGCTTGCCTGCGACGAGGCGGTTCTGCGAAAGTGCAACCCGGAGCAGAGAAAGGAATACGCACACACTCTCTTGTCCGCGGTTGAAAGAACGAGCGTTTTCGCTTCATCTTTCGGCGGGGCGAAGATACGGATGAGGGTGGAAAATATACTTTCATACAAAAAGCTGTCCGCACTTTCGGCGACGGGAATGGTGGCATTGCTGATCGCAATCGCATATATCCTGTTGACCAACGCGGCTTGAAAGGAGATAATATGAAAAAGATTATTGCAATTATTTTGACCGCGATTTTGACTTTGTCGTTGTTTTCATGTTCCGAAAGGGAAGAAAAGGGCGAAAATATCGAAATCTCATACAATGACGGCAAGTATTCGGGTTTTTCGGATATTCCCGAAAATTATACCGTCGACGATGCCATCGACGACGGATGCCTTGTTATCGAAACTCTTGATGACGGCACGAATGTCCACGGTGTCGAGATGCGCAAAACCGGAAGAACCGAGGGCTACGAGCATTGGGTGTCCTTCCTTGAAAAATCGCAGAACGGCGAAGATGCCTTTCTTCGCGTTGCGCACTTCATCCGCGGAACGGGATATTACCACGATCTCTATTATGCTGACGGTAAATACACGATCTTTGATTTCAACGAATACGGTATTTCCGAAGGTGAAAGCTACAGCCTTCTTCGCCGTCTTGACGGCATGGCGGGGACGGGCGAGTTTCAGCGCGAGGATCATTTTTACGTACTGACGGACAGCACCGAGATCACTTACAGCGACATAACTCACCGACTGTTTTCGAGCACGTTTTCCCCGAACGAGATCGTTCCATACGAATGGCTCAGTTTTATGATCTATTTTGAAAAGGAGTCATAAAATGAAAAATAAAGTACTCAACAGATATTATCTTTGCTCGCTCGCGGGCGTGTTGATCGCGTCCTTTTACCCGATATGGATGGGTGTCAAGGTCGTTTCCGATATGATCCGTCACGGCACGGTCTACGCCGAGGATTATCCGAAATACATCATTCCCTACACCCCGATCGCACTTGCGGTCATCGTCGGTGTTGCATTAATGCCGATATTGATCAAAAAGCTCGAAAAACTCGCATTGGCAGCAGGTACGGGCGTTTCTCTTATCGTATTCTTCGCCTCGGAGCTTATGCTTGAGAGTATGGTGACGGTGACGAGAACCTTTACGGGAATCTTTTCAACGCTCGAGGGCTGGCAGATGTATATGTGCTACATCCCGCCCGAGGGCTTTGAGGAACGCACGTGGACGGAAGTTGACGTCCTTATGGGCGAGTACAGCCCCGCATTCAAGCTACATTTCTACGTCATCTCGGTCGTGCTTATCATTTCGATCCTGAATTGCTTTTATGGCTTTGCGAAAATGATCGTGACGGGTGACTCGAGCCGCAAAAAGACGCTCATTCTGCAATCCGTTGTAAGCGCGGCATTCCTCGGAATGTGCATCTGGGCGTGCTTTACCGCCTTTTACAGAAACGGCGATATCACGGTCTCGCCGCTTTCCGCAGTTCTTATGTGCGCCTTCTTCCTTCTTTTCGGAGTTACCGTGGGGATTTACATTGTTTCGTTCACCATAGGTAAGAAAAAACTCTTTTCGGTGTGGCTTCCGTCATTGAGCGCGGTGCTTGTAACTCTCGTGATGTATATCGGCGAGATAGTACTGCTCAGCGGTAATCTCTACCGCTTCGGCGAGGGATTTTTCTTTGACGGGATCAAGGGAATAGTGCTTGCCCCCGTTGATATTGCGGTCGTACTCCTTTCGGGCGTGATCACTTCAATGATCGCGCTCTCTATCGATTCAAAAGAAAAATGATCTCGTTTTATCAGCCGCTCCGCACGGGGCGACTGAATTTTTGTGACCGAGTCACGGCAAATTCCGGAATAAAATGATATAATATTAATGTCATCCGCCTTATTAATATTGACATTTAATAAATAATATAGTATAATTATTATGTATTACTGGCGGAAAAGTGAATTAACACAGTGTGATACAAATACATTTTCGAGCCTTGCCGACCGTCTGGGCGCTTTCGGGCTCTTTTGGAGGTTTCACTATGAAATTTGAACAATGGAACGGCTTCTACGGAGAAGAATGGCAGAATGAGGTAAACGTCCGTCAGTTTATCCAGGATAATTACACACCCTACACAGGTGACGCATCCTTCCTCGCGGGTCCCACGGCTCGTACATCTGCATTGATGGACAAGCTTAATGCGCTTCTCAAAAAGGAAAGCGACAACGGCGGTCTTCTTGACATTGACACAATGACGGTTTCCTCGCTTACAAGTTACGGCGCGGGATACCTTGACAAGGAAAACGAGCTTATCGTCGGTCTGCAGACCGATGCACCCCTCCGCCGCGGCGTCAATCCCTTCGGCGGAATCAGAATGGCTCGTTCCGCTTGTGCGGCTTACGGATATGAGCTTTCCGACAAGATCGAAAACGAATTCCAGTTCCGCACCACTCACAACGACGGCGTTTTCCGCGTTTATACCGATGAAATGAAAAAGGCGCGCCATATCGGCGTTATGACGGGACTTCCCGATGCCTACGGCCGCGGACGCATTATCGGCGACTACCGCCGCGTTGCGCTTTACGGTATCGACTACCTTATCGAGCAGAAGAGAGCCGACAAGGCAAAGCTCGGGCTTGGCAATATGAACGCCGACACCATCCGACTTTCCGAGGAGCTCTTCCAGCAGATCGCCTTCCTTGGCAAGACCAAGGAAATGGCTGCACTCTACGGCTATGATATTTCCGCGCCCGCAAAGAACGCGCGCGAGGCTATTCAGTGGACATATTTCGCATACCTTGCCGCAATCAAGGAGCAGAACGGCGCGGCAATGTCGATGGGACGCGTTGCTTCCTTCTTTGATATTTACATTCAGCGCGACATCGAGGCGGGAATCCTCGATGAGTCGGGCGCACAGGAGCTTATCGACGATTTTGTTATGAAGCTCCGTATGGCACGCCACCTCCGCACTCCCGAATATAACGAGCTCTTCGGCGGCGACCCGATGTGGATCACCGAGAGCGTCGGCGGTATGGGCGTTTCGGGCAAGACTCTCGTTACAAAGTCTTCTTTCCGAATCCTCAACACCCTTTATAACCTCGGCCCCGCTCCCGAGCCCAACCTCACCATCCTCTGGTCCGAGCATCTTCCCGAGGGCTTCAAGAAGTTCTGCGCGAAGGTCTCGATCGACACCGATTCGATCCAGTATGAGAACGACGACCTTATGCGCGTTATCTACGGTGATGACTACGGAATCGCGTGCTGTGTTTCGGCAATGAGGATCGGCAAGCAGATGCAGTTCTTCGGTGCGAGATGTAACCTCCCGAAGCTTATGCTTCTCGCGCTCAACGGCGGCTATGACTCTGTTTCCGAGATGAAGATCGGCCCGCAGATCGAGCCCTACGGCGCTGATAAGCTTGATTATGAGGCTGTCAAGGCGCGCTTCGGCATCTATCTTGAATGGCTCTGCCGACTCTACGTCAACACAATGAACGTCATTCACTATATGCACGATAAATATGCATACGAAAAGATCCAGATGGCACTCCACGATACCGACGTTGACCGCATGATGGCGTTCGGCGTTGCAGGTCTTTCGGTAATTGCCGACTCGATGAGTGCGATCAAGTATGCAAACGTCAAGCCTATCCGCGACGAAAACGGATATATCGTTGATTTTGAGACCACGGGCGATTTCCCGAAATACGGCAACGACGATGACCGCGTTGACTCGATCGCAAAGGGCATCCTCAAGGACGTTATCGAGGAGCTCCGCAAGACTCCTACATATAAGAACGCTACTCACACTCTTTCCGCACTGACGATCACCTCGAACGTCGTTTACGGCAAGAAGACGGGCGCAACTCCCGACGGAAGAAAGAAGGGCGAGCCCTTTGCTCCCGGCGCGAACCCGATGCACAACCGCGAGCAGAACGGTGCGCTTGCGTCGCTCAATTCGCTGACCAAGATGCCCTATGATTGCTGCCGCGACGGTATTTCGAATACCTTCTCGATCGTTCCCGATGCTCTCGGAAACTGTGACGAGTCGAGAGTTGATAATCTTGTAAACATCCTCGACGGCTATTTCAAGAAGCACGCGCATCACATCAACGTAAACGTCCTCAATAAGCAGAAGCTTATCGAGGCTTACGAAAATCCCGATCTTTATCCCAACCTTACCATCCGTGTTTCTGGTTATGCTGTCAACTTCCACAAGCTCTCGAGGGAGCAGCAGAGAGAAGTTATCAGCCGCACCTTCCACGAGAGTCTGTGATATGGTCGGAAGAATAAATTCAATACAAACGCTCGGGACCGTTGACGGTCCCGGCGTGCGTTTTGTGCTTTTTATGCAGGGCTGCCCGCTCCGCTGCGCCTATTGCCACAATCCCGACACGTGGGATTTCGCGGGCGGGGACGAAGTGAGCGCGGAAGAAATATTCGAAAAGGTAAAGCGTTACCGCGAATATTTCGGCAAGGACGGCGGAATCACCGTTTCGGGCGGCGAGCCGACTGCGCAGGCCGATTTTGTCCGTGCGCTTTTTGCACTTTGTAAATCCGAAGGCATACACACCGCACTCGATACTTCGGGTTGCATTTGGAACAATAAAGTTGAGAAATTGCTCGAGGTGACCGATCTCTGCTTGCTCGACTATAAAATGTGCAACGTCGAGGATTATGAGAAATACACCCGATGCAAAAAGGAATCTGTAGATTTCTTCCTTTCCGAGCTTCAGAAGAGAAGCATCGACACGTGGCTTCGTCAAGTCATCGTCAAAGGAATCAACGATTCGGCGAAAAGTGTAAAATATCTTTATGACGTTGCGGATGCACATTCGTGCGTCAAAAAGGTTGAATTGCTCAAATTCCGTAAGCTCTGTGCGCCGAAATATGTAAATCTCGGGATCGAGTTCCCTTTTGGTGAAAAGCCTGAGACTACTGCTGCGGATATTTCCGCAATTATGACTGCAATTGGAAAGGTTTGACATAATGCTATTATTGAAACTGTTCCTGTCAATGCTCAAGATCGGTGCGTTTGCCTTTGGCGGCGGATACGCCATCATTGCACTTCTTGAAAACGAGTTTGTAACAAAACGAGCTTGGATCGACCACGACGAGTTTATGAACGTTGTTGCGATTGCGGAAAGCACCCCGGGACCGATCGCTATCAACGTTGCGACCTACATCGGATATAAGCTCAAAGGCTTCTTTGGCGCAGTCGTGGCGACTGTCGGTGTTTGTTTGCCTTCATTTATTATAATGTACGCCGTGTCGCTTTTCTACGAGAGATTTATGGAGATCTCGATCGTTATGGCGGCGTTCCGCGGCGTTCAGATCTGCGTGGTTTACCTTATCGCATCGGCGGCGCTCAAAATGCTCAAAAAGATGAAGAAAACGGCGCGGAATATCACCGTTTTTGCCGTCACATTTTTTGGAATGACGGCTTGCGCGCTTTTTGATTTTCGGATTTCATCAATAGTATTCATATTTACCGCGGGAGTTGTCGGACTTTTTGCCTTCCTTGTCAACAAAAAGAATAAGGAGGCGAAAAAATGATCTATTTGCAGTTGTTCCTGACCTTTTTGAAGGTCGGTGCTTTCGCTTTCGGCGGCGGTTACGCGATGCTTTCGCTGATCGGTGATTCCGTTCTTGCCTACGGCTGGATGACCGAGGAGGAGCTTCTCAATTTTGCAGGTGTCGAAACCGTGATCCCCGGACCGATCGCAGTCAATATGGCGACCTTTATCGGCTACGAGGAGGGCGGATTTCTCGGCGCGCTTCTTGCGACGGTCGGCGTTGTGCTTCCATCATTCGTCATTATACTTATCGTTGCGGCGCTGATCAAGAATCTGATGAAATATCCCGCGGTCAACGCCTTTATCACGGGTATGCGCCCCGCGCTCGGCGGACTCATCCTCGCAACGGCGGCAACAATGGGACTGACGGTGCTTTTCGGACTTGAAAGCGTTTCTTCGCCAATTTCATTCGATTGGCGCACGATCGTTATACTTGCGGTCGTCATCGCAGTTCCGCTCCTATACAAAAAACTCGTCAAAAAGGAATTTTCACCGATATTGCTCATAATTGTTTCAGCAGTATTCGGAATATTGCTTTTTGCGTGAACAGAAAAGTAGCTTGGCTTGGTAGGTCAAGCTGCTTTTTTATTTTGTGGTATATTATTGCATTATAACTGTAGGGACCGACGTCCTCGGCGGTCCGTGGCCACAAATTTATTTGTGTGTCTAAAATCAAGAATACATAATTGTATTTTCTTGATTTAATACAAAGCAATAGTTACATTGGGCTCGGACCGCCGAGGACGTCGGTCCCTACAGGGTAAATTATGTAATTAAATTTTGATTATTAACTTGCAATAAAATGTTATTTATGCTATAATTAAATCAAACAAGAAAGGAGCAGAGCGATGGATAGCAAGTATAAAAACGAAAAATACGTTAAAAAGACTTTCAACATTTGCGCGATTTTGCAATGCCTTTACTATCTTGGCTGTATTATCGTAATGATCTGTATGCCGCTTTATACGATTTATTATCCTTCCGCCTTTTCGGAGGTTTGTTTTAAAATTGGTGTGATTCTGACTCTTGTTTCGACTTTTAATCCTATTTGTTTTCTCTGCTTTATTTGCTTGTTGATCGTGTACTGCATTGATCATTACTTGATTAAGGAAAAGAAGACGAAAGTTCTTATGATTGTGTGGCTTGTAATTTCTCCGGTGCTTCAAATAATGTGTTGGATATTTGCTGTTGGTGCTTTTGTCACGAATTCCGGCGGAGTATAAAAATAATGGGGTAATATTATGAATCATTTGAAATCAATTATTGCATTAGCTTTATGCCTGTCAAGCTTTCTTTGCTTGATCGCGTGCACGGGCGGGGAGGTACCTGCCGAAACCACGGAAAATGAAGTTATAACCACAGAACCTGAAACCACAAAAGAGGAGACCACCGAAATGGAAGAGATCAAGGAAAAAGTTTCGCTTGACGGCAAGAGAGTTATTTTTATCGGCAATTCATACGTTTACCACGGCAGGACCGTTATGAACGTTTCGTCGTCGGTTATGACGCAGGCGGCAAGGGAGAATGACAAGGGTATTTTCTATCAGCTCTGCAAGCAAAAA
This sequence comes from Clostridia bacterium, assembly GCA_017415485.1. Taxonomy (GTDB): domain Bacteria; phylum Bacillota; class Clostridia; order Oscillospirales; family CAG-272; genus CAG-390. The sequence continues at coordinate 36,575 of JAFQGP010000086.1, read as the reverse complement.
GGATATGAGGTCAACGTCACCAACTGGACCTTCGGCGGTCACGGACTTGCCGATTTCTTTGGCGCTCCTTGCGCTCATTCCTCAAGCGATTGCAGGGGCACTCGCCACGAAAATGAGCTGAAAAATCGCTATTACGATTACGTTTTCGTTTCCCCTGGAGGCGGCGACAGATCGGCGCAGACTATTGCCGACGATTTCGATTACATAATCAAGTTCTTTACCGATGCCAACCCGAACGTAAAGATCGTTTGCATCGGCAACCTCGGCGCGCACGGATATTCATCCTTCTTTACGGATCAGCCCGGTATTTACAATTACTATAGTACCCTTGCGGCAAAGGGCGTTATTATTGCGGACTGGGGCGGACTCGTTTATCGCTTGATGCACGGCATTTGGAGTGTCCCCGGCGGCTCTCAGAGCTACGGCAAGTACTCCTTCATCGTCAAGGACGGCTACCATCCGAATATGCTCGCGGGATACATTAATGCGCTTATGGCGTACTGTGTTGTAACGGGCGAGAGCGCGGTGGGACAGCCTTATGAATTTTGCAACGAAGTAAGAGTTAATCAGGCGTTCAGCTTCAGCAAGTATATAAGTGCTAATTATACTGAAGACAAGGTCACCGATTTCGACGCTATTTTCAAATCCGAAGGCGATATGAAGGGCATTCAGGAGCTTGTTGACAAGTATATCGCCGAAAAGACGTGGGCTGAAGCTTTCGAAAAGCCGAAGGTTGAAACCGAAACCGTGCTTTTGAAGGATCATCCGAAAAAATCCATTATCTCTGTCGTTTTCAGTAACGAAAAGCGCGAGGGCAACGGCTGGATACCTTCATCGTCCAAGTGGAAGCTTGCAAATACCGAAGGTTACCACTATTTCTCGGGACTTCGCGGGGATGCCGATGCCATTGCGTCGCTTGCGGGAACCAAGACTCCGAACGGTCTGACCGAGGCGGAGAAAAAGGATCTTGCCGACATTCGATACGGTCTTTCCGTTATCGGTATGTCGCATCTTGATCTGCCCGAATATACTGTTACAACAGATAGCGGCGGCAAGATGCAGACAACCTCGCTGATCAATCTGCTCAACGGTCACTACGGCTCGTCCTACACCGCGAATATTTATTTTGACGATAAGACATATAACATAAACGGTGAAGAGGATTCAAGCTCGCCATACACCGCGCTCTTCACGCTGAATTTCAGCTCTGTCAAGACTTTTGAGGCGATCGGTTATTCCTCGGGCAACCTCAAGGGCTTCCCGCAGGCGCAGGACGTTTACGTCAGTGACGACGGCATCAACTGGACGAAGGTGCCCTCCGCTTGCTTTGACACCGAGATCGCGCCCGTTGCGAGCATTTCGGACAAGAGCGGAACGCGCGACCCTTGGAACAACAACGAGCCGAAGCAGGAAGTTCTTTTTGATATGAAGAACGCGAGCGGAAAGTATATCCGTCTTGCCATCCGGCGCGGCGCGAACGTGGATTATCACGGAATTAATACGAGAGAGATTCTTGTGTTTGGAGAATAATATCTTAAAAGCCGAAAGCGCCATTTGCTTTCGGCTTTTTTAAAAAAAAGACTTGACAAATCCAAAATTATGTGATATGATATATATGCTCCAATTAGAGCATATATGTATTACGGGAGGCGCAAATATGGCTAACGAAAATCTCAACGAAAAGGTATCGGTAAATATCAACACGTCAACTCTCTCGGAGATCGATCTGCTTGTGGACAACGGCTATTATTCCAACCGCAGCGATTTCATCAATCACGCTTTGCGTTTGGCGCTTAAAGAAGACCGTTCGACGATCGACAGGATAATCGAAAAGAACACAAAGTCTGCGGGTAAAGAAAGCAACTGGTTTATTGGGCTTTACGGATTTACGGCAAAGGAAGTCGAGGAAATGTATGCCGAGGGCGAGAAGTTTTCTCTTTCGGGCTATGGTGTTCTTACCATTGATAAAAACTGCGACGAAGAAAAGCTTTTTGCGGTTGTTGAGAGCATTAGGCATCGCGGTAAGGTGATCTGTTCGCAGTCGGTGAAGGAACATTACGGGTTGAAATAGGTGTTTCTTTACATTTATTAGATGAATGACAAAAGCACAGCCTAGCGCATTTGCGCGAGGCTGTGCTTTTGTCCGAAACGCCGGCGGGGCGCCGTCGTTTCGGTAGCATATTAGAGTGTTTCGACCTCTGCGGAGGTCGACTTAAGGAACTTTTTGAAAAAAGTTCCTTAAGAAACCTCAAAAACTTTGGGCTGTTTTGTTTGTGCGATTAATAGAGTTCGAAGTTGAAGATATGCGCCGTCGAGCTGCCGTAGTCCTCGCACATGGTCTCGCTGAAGTGGGTGGAGAGGGGAACGAGGCGGATAGCCTTTGCGGTGATATCAAGATCGTGCTTGATAAAGCGCTGATGGTTATCGGTGACCTCGATCACGGTGCTCCACTCGCCGCTTGCGTCCTGTGCTTCGATCTTATAGTGCTTGATGAGGCACTTGGGGAAGCCGAAGGTGGTGTTATTGTGGCTTGCCGCCATAAAGAGGATCATGGAGGTGTGCAGACCGTTGGGGTTGCCGTCGATATACTCGCGGTCAAGGTCGCTGTCAAATACCAGACGAACGCCGCCGACGTGAGTGGGCTCTTCGAAGGTGTATGTGATCGCCTTGTTTGTCTTGCCGTAGTAGCCGTTGTCGTTGCCCCAGATGCGGCGGTCAATGCCGTTCAGGAGCGCGGAGCAATCGCCGTAATCTGCGGTGAGGGTTGCCTTCTTGGTGAGCTCGGAGGGTTCGCGGCGGAAGCCGGGAAGGAAGCAGTCGTCATCCATAAGGATCTTCTGAATCTCCTTGATCTTCTGCGCGCAGACCTCGCGGGGCATAAGGTCATTCTTGACCGCAACAGCCGCAGCGGTACCGACTGCCTGTCCGATAACGCCGATGGTGCCCATTACGCGGGTTGTGCTGAATCCGATGTGCGACGCGCTGATGTTTCTGCCCGCGAACATAAGGTTTTCGATGTTCTTGGAGTAGAGCGCACGGAGCGGGATGGAATAGGGCTCGGAAAGACGGCGCTTCTGCAGATGGCTGCCGCCCTTGGCGTTCATGTGGAAGCCGCCGGGGAGGTGGTTGTCGATCTGCCAGCCGCCGTAAGCGACGGTATCCTCAAAGCGAGGGCAGTTCTCAACGTCATGCTGAGTGATGATGTAGTCGCCGACGTAACGGCGGCTCTCGCGCTTACCGGGAAGGAATCCGATCCACTCGAGATCCCAATTTTCCGCGCCGTGGTCGCCGTGATTCTTGATGTGATCCCAAACGCCGAAGGCGATCTTGAGGAGCTCGTCGCGGACTTCCTCGGTGTCGTCGATCGAGTTCTGCATACCGCCAAGCTCGATCCAATAGAAGTTGGTGTTCATCTCGTAGAGCTTGTGGGGCTTGTTGTTCATCGCGTCGTCATCGGGGAAGTCATAAGCCCAAGCGGGGGGAGTGTAGCTGACGGGATGGTCGGTCTCGCGGCACTGGATCATAAGGCTCATACCCATGGTATGATTGTCGGCGACATCAAGTCCGAATTCCTCGCCAAACTCGCTCTTTGCCTCGCGGCCCACGCGATATTCCGCGCCCGTGAGGGGAGCGAGGATCGAGTCGCCCGAGCTGTCAACGAAGATCTTTGCATGAACCTCGTGCCAGGTGTATGTGGTGAGCTGGAATCCCTTGACGTACTCGATCTTGTCACCGTTCATCTTTGCGTCACAGCAGGTGCAGTTGAGCATAAGGTCGATATTATCCTCGAAACGGACAAGCTCGTAGAGAATTGAGTCCCAGATAGTGAAGTTCCTCTTCGGGTTGCGGTGCATATTCTCAAGGAGAAGTTCCTCCATGATGCCGGTCTCCTGAAGATCGCGGACTCTTGTGCCCGCGCCCGAGATCCACATTCTGATCTCGCTCGAGCAGTTGCCGCCAAGAACGGGTCTGTCCTGCATAAGGGCTACCTTTGCGCCCTGTCTTGCCGCGGAAATTGCGGTGAACATACCGCCGATACCGCCGCCCACAACGCAAATATCGACGTTGTGAACCTTTGTTTTAAGCATTTCACTCATTGGAATTACTCCTTATGTAATAAAATTTATTTTACTATTGCATTTTACACCATTATAGTGTATAATAATTATACACATCACAAAATAAAATGTCTATCGTGTTTGTGACATTAAATTTGCGTTTTGTGACATATAGAAAATGAAACTTTTATCGCATTATCTTCAAAACAAAAACGATCCGCGCCACGAGATCACAAATTGGGAAAATGACTTGATAAACGATTCGCTCTGCTACTCATACAGAAGCACCGTTTACGATATGAACACCTTCCCCTCAAGTCTTCACAGCCACGATTATTATGAGCTCGTCATCTTTGTTGAAGGCGAGATCAATTACGTTTGCGAGTCGAGCGTGTATTCGCCGAAGCGCGGGGACGTCATCATCATCCCACCGGGGAAATTCCACATGTCGAAGCTCAAGGGCGAGCGCACGCACTACAAAAGGCACGTGTTTTATCTCTATCCCAATGCCTTTGACGCTGTCGGAGCGAGTCTTTCCGACATATTGATAAGGACGAATGAGGGCGTACATTTTTCGCTTTCCTCGCGCGAGAGGGAGGAGGAGCTTTTGTCGCTGACCGAAAAGCTCTCTTCGACGCTCAAAAATCGCGAGGACGGACTTTCGCGCGCGCTTGCATTCGGGTACATCATCGAGATATTCTGCCTGTTGAACCGCAAGGACATCCGCCACAGCGGCGAGAGCGAGCGCCTGCCCGAGAACATCCTCGCACTCCAGCAGTATCTTGACGCGCACTATACCGAGATCGATTCGGTGTCCGAGGTCGCCGAGCACTTCTTTTACAGCCGCGAATACGTATCAAGGCTTTTCAAAAAGTATTATGACACCACCATCCTCGACTATATCCACAAGCTCCGCATATCAAAAAGCCGCGCCCTGATCGCCGAAGGTATGCCGATAATCGACGTCTGCTACGCCGTCGGATTTTCCTCGCTTTCGACATTCATCCGCGCCTTCCGCGCGGCGACGGATATGACACCGTCAGAGTATAGGAGGATGGTGCGTGATGGTGGATGATTCTGTCGGCTTCGCCGAATGATAATCTCCCTTCGGTCGAATGAAGGTAAGTTTTCGCCGAGACGAAAATTTTCGGATAAAATTTTTTGATGGCTTTAACTCCGCGTTTTCGGTCAAGACAAATTATTCGGTTTGTGATATAATAAGCTCACAAGCATGAGGCCGAATGTTTTGAAAACGATAAGGAGAGTGTTACTTATGGAAAACAATGAATTAATAAAAAACGCCTTGAAATACATTGATAAGTTAGGCGCAAACAAAACGACGATTGAAGATGTTGCTAAAAACGCGGGTTTTTCTGTGGATTATTTCAACCGCATTTTCCGTTCTCATACGGGATTTAACGTTATGGAATACGTCAGATTCAGAAAGCTCAATCGCGCGGCTCGAATGTTGCGAAGTTTTCCTGACAAGGATATTATCGATGTTGCGCTTGAATCCGGTTATGACAGCCACGAAGGCTTCACTCGTGCATTCAAAGAGCAATATGGCAAAACTCCGAGCGAATACCGCGAGCAGATGAAGGATAAACCTATGGTTTGGGCGGATTTTGGCTATAATGCGACAGTCAGTGCAGAATTCCGCCATATACTTCCTGCTTTTTATGAGAAAGACGCCGATGAGGTCATCGATATTTTGCTTGAAAAAGATGCGTTTAGATATGGTTATACTGCTTCTTCAATAGCTATTAACGGCTCAAAGATCTTGTGCGATTCCGAGCTTGAAGCGATTGGAGGATATGTCAGTGCAGATATCGCTGTCGGTGGCAAGCCGTATCTCGGTTTGATTTTGAATGATGCCGCCGCACTTCGTGAAAACGTGGAAGAATTACTGCCACTCGCCCCTCAAAACATCAATCTGTGCTTCGGGTGTGATGTAACTCTCAAAGAGATCGAGCGCGCTCTAAAAGGAATGAATTGCAAAGAGATAACCGAGCGCGACGAGGCTATGTACTTTGGCGAGTCATTTATACTCCCCGAAGAGTCTCAAGAATACGATATTCATTTTCTCGAGATGTCTGACTTGGTTGCACTGGAAGAGTTTATTTCACGCTTTGACGATGAGGTGTTCGTAAAATCCGGGGCATACGGTGTAAAAAGAAGCCTTAAACAGCCCGTTTCTGAAAGAGCGAATCGCTCGGCAGGCGTGTTCAAGGACGGAAAACTGCTTGCAATTTCTTACGATTGCCCACAGCCTGTGCACGGGTTTAAGATCAATAATTGCATTCAGTCAACCCGCCTGCCCGAGGCAGACGATAAGGCAATCGAATATCTGTATATGTTCGCGACAAACAGCGTCATAGAGCGCGGATATATCCCCTTCGAAGATAGCCAATTTGGTGATTATGCAAAGACTCACGGGAATTTTTCTGCCTATGACCTTGGATTCCGAAAGGTTAATACAAGGTATTCAATCATTTTCTGATTAATAGCACTCCCACCTTCCGTTGATCGTAAGGTGGGAGTGCTATTGCACAATAACATAAATTGTTTTGTGATGATATAATAAATAATATTTATATGTAACTATTTCATTTCACCTGTAGGGACCGACGTCCTCGGCGGTCCGTGGGCATAAAACTATATATTTGGCAAAATTCAGAAGATTAAATCTTCTTTTCTAAATTCAATGCATAGCAAAAATATCATTGGGCTCGGACCGCCGGGGACGTCGGTCCCTACAGATTATAATATAATATGTGCAAATAGGTAATACTGGGTACAAGATACACTAAAGCAAATAACCCGAGAAAATACGCTCGGGTCAGCCTATGTTGAAGATCAAAACGAGTATAACGCAATAAAGAATCGTAGCCACGCAGGGCGCAAAGAGCATCACGGAAAAGTGGAAAATATGTTTATCGCGCTTTTGCGAGCTTTTGAAGAGGAATGCAGTCAGCAGGCAAATTGCGTTGATGATAAAAAGGCAGAAGTTGATGAAGGCGATCAGAAGTGCAGAGATAAACTCTGCCATTCCGTAATTCCCGGGAGTCTCGCCGTACAATTTTATCTGCTCCAGAACTTCAATGCGATCGACTATACTTAAACATGTAAAATAGACAAGCGGAACGATCATAAGCAGAGGAACGAGGATCTTGAAAACGAGAAGGACTATGTCGAGGGGCTTGTTTTTCATACGATCACCCAAAATACATTGCAGTGAAGAATATTATTGAGCCTATTCCAAATGAATATCTATAGAACAATGTGTGCTGCAGAGAATACTCTTTGTTGTATTTCCATCTGATCGCGCGTGCGTATTGTCTTTCAAAAACAGACAAATATAAAGACAAGGCGAGACAAAGAGCAGCGGGGGCTATCAATGCGTTTAAGCTATGCCTGAAAATAATTGCGGTAATAATTCCGTAGATAAGGCAAGCGATAGAAAACCACGATGTTTTCAGCAAATAGATCAGATAATATTTACTGAATACCAAACGTTCCTTTTCCTCCATACAAGGCGGCTCGTATGTAAGAGTGTTCCCGCAGATCGGACATTCGCTTTTTTCATCGACGATACATCCGCAGACGTTGCATTTTTTCATAAATTCCTCCTCCTTTACCTTTATGAAACCATTATAGCATATATATTTGTATAAATTTTGAACAATTTTGCAAAAAGGACTTGACACGGAGCGATTTTTGCAGTATACTATGATAAACCAATGAGAAAGAAGAGTAACAAGTTACGATTCCGTACAGAGAGCCGCCGGTGTTGAGAATGCGGCGGGATAGGGCTTGCGAATGGGCTTTTGAGGGCGAGGTGAAAATGCGCGTGCGCGAGTAGCTGAGACGGGCGTTCCCGTGATAGAACAAGTGTATGAAGTACACGTAAGAGGGCGCGTAGTCCGAAGGACAGCGTCAAGCAGGGTGGCACCGCAGGATATGATTCCTGTCCCGGCAAACATCAACCGGGGCGGGGTTTTTGTTTTTCCGCCCGAAAATTCAATGTGCCCGATAAGGCGAGAAAGGAGAGTCCGAGATGGACAAAAAACAAATTCCCTACAAAATTTATCTGAGCGAAAACGAGCTGCCGCGCGAATGGTACAACCTCCGCGCCGATATGCAGAATAAGCCCGCGCCCCTGCTCGATCCCGCAACTCACAAGCCAATCACGGCAGAAGCGCTTTCCGCAGTTTTCTGCGACGAGGCTATCAAGCAGGAGCTTGACGACACTACGAGATTCTTCAAAATTCCCGATATAATCCGCGATTTCTATAAAATGTACCGTCCAGCGCCCCTCATCCGCGCTTATTGCCTTGAGGAGAAGCTTGGCACGCCCGCAAAGATCTACTATAAATTTGAGGGCAACAACACAAGCGGAAGCCACAAGCTCAATTCCGCGATCGCGCAGGCATATTATGCGAAGATGCAGGGCCTTAAGGGTGTCACCACCGAAACGGGTGCGGGCCAGTGGGGCACGGCTCTTTCGATGGCTTGTGCTTACCTTGGACTCGATTGCAAGGTCTATATGGTCAAGGTATCCTATGAGCAGAAGCCGCACCGCCGCGAGGTTATGAAGACCTATGGCGCGACCGTTACACCTTCTCCTTCGACCGAAACCGAGGTCGGAAGAAAGATACTTGAGGCTCATCCCGGTACGTCGGGAAGCCTTGGCTGTGCCATTTCCGAGGCGGTTGAGGTCGCTTCGAGCACCGAGGGCTACCGCTATGTTCTCGGAAGCGTGCTCAATCAGGTAATGCTTCACCAGTCCGTCATCGGACTTGAAACTAAGACCGCGCTCGATAAATACGGCGAGAAGGCTGATATCATCATCGGCTGTGCGGGCGGCGGCTCGAACCTTGGCGGACTTATCGCACCCTTCATGGGCGAAAAGCTTCGCGGCGAGGCTGATTACAGATTTATCGCAGTCGAACCCGCCTCCTGCCCGACCTTGACCAGAGGTAAATACGCATACGACTACTGCGACACCGGCATGGTCTGCCCGCTTGCGAAGATGTATACACTCGGAAGCGGATTTATCCCCGCACCGCATCACTCGGGCGGACTGCGTTACCACGGTATGAATACGACTCTTTCCGCGCTCTACGATCAGGGACTTATGGAAGCCGTTTCGGTCAAGCAGACCGAGGTCTTCGAGGCTGCTGTTGAGTTTGCAAGAGTCGAGGGCATCCTTCCCGCTCCCGAAAGCGCGCACGCGATCAAGGTCGCGATCGATGAAGCGCTCAAGTGCAAGGAGAGCGGTGAAGAAAAGACCATCGTTTTCGGTCTGACAGGAACCGGTTACTTCGATATGCTCGCTTACGGCAAGTACAACGACGGTCTCTTGACAGACTACGCTCCCACCGACGAGGAGATCGCAAAGGGATTTGCAGGTATGCCTGTAATTGATTGATGTAATTTATAGAAAAGGAAGTAAAAATATGAGCGAAAAGAAGGGTATGATATTCGATTTTAACGGCACTCTCGTGCTTGATTCGCATATCCACAAGGCTGTATGGCAGGACTTTTTCCCGGAGCACGGCAGACCGGCGCTGACCGATGAAGAGGCGGAAAAGAATCTTCTCGGCTGCAGCAACACAGAGATACTGACGCGTTTCTTCAGTCCTCTGACCCAAGAGGAAATTGAAAGGCTCACCTATGAAAAGGAAGCGGAGTACCGCCGCCGTGCTGTCCTTGATCCCACCTTCGTTCTCGTTCCCGGAGTCGAGGAATTTCTTGATCATCTCAAGGCAGAGGGGTATCCCATGATGATCGCGACCGGATCGGAGATAAACAACGTCAAGTGCTATTTTGAATATTTCCACCTTGAGCGTTGGTTTTCTTGGGACAGGATCATATATGATGACGGCATAATGCCCGGCAAGCCCGATCCCGAGATCTATGTTCGCTCGGCAAAGCTGCTCGGCAGACGCCCCGAGGACTGCATGGTGTTTGAGGATTCGCTTTCCGGCGTTCTTGCGGCAAAGCGCGCAAATATCGGCAGAGTCTATGGCTTCGGCCCCGGTTATACACCCGCGAGATATGAACCCGTCGGCGGTGTTGACGGCGCATTTGATGATTTTTCAAACTGGAAAAACTTCGATCTTACCTAAAATTTCATTCGACGGCTCGATCGGGCCGTCGAATTTTTTATTTATGGTGAAATTTTTTATCAAAAAGGCTTGACAAATCTCTTTCAATATGTTATCATTTTAGCATACTAAAGACTTAAAGAAAAATCTTGAAAGAGTAGGTTTCCGAAATGAATAAAGATATCAGAAACATATCCCGAGAGAGAATGCACGAGCTTTGGCGGGCGATCGCTCTGCTTGACAGCGCCGAGGAATGCGAAAGCTTTTTCACCGACCTTTGCACGGTTGCGGAGCTTGATGAAATGGCAAAACGGCTTGAGGTGGCAAAATGTATCGACGCGGGAATGTCATACGGCGACGCGGCTGAAAAGACGGGCGCGAGCACGGCAACGATCAGCCGAGTCAAGCGTTCGCTTTATTACGGCAACGGCGGCTACCGCACCGCACTTGACAAGCTTGAGGGGAAAGAGGCAAAGGACGATGAGTAAGATAATTGACGAGTTGCCGAGCGCTTTGCGTTCGCTTTATGCCTCTGCCGGCTATTCGTGTTACCGCACGGTAGGCTTTGAGGAATACGATCTTTTTTCTCAGTACCGCGATTTTTTGACCAGCGGTCAGATGATAACTTTTACAGGCGCGGGCGGAAGACTTCTTGCGCTCAAGCCTGATATTACGATGTCTATCATCCGCGATGCCGCGCAGGAGAAGGGCAGAAGCGACAAATTCTATTACAGCGAAAGCGTTTACCGCGTACCCGCGGGCGGTGATGAATTCAAGGAGATACTTCAGATCGGTCTTGAATGCATCGGCGATCTTTGCGGATATGACCGCGCCGAGGTCGTTTCTCTTGCTTGCAAGACTCTCGGAATGACGGGACGCGAGTATAAGCTCGATGTTTCGCACACCGGACTTGTTTCGGGACTTTTTGAGCTTTTCGGGATCCCCGCGGAAGTTCGCGGTGATTTTGCGGATGCTCTGAAGGACAAGAACGCGCCGATGATCACGCTTCTTTGCGAAAAGAACGAAATATCTTCCGATAAATCAAAAAAACTTATCGAATTTTCGAGATTTTCGCTTCCGATAAGAGAAGCCGTGCGTGAGCTTCGCGCACTTGGATTTGGCGATAATGCAAAGTCCGCAGAAGCGCTCGATATGCTTGAACTTATTGCAAACACACTTACCGAAAGCGAAGCCTATTGCGTATCGCTTGATTTCTCGGTCATTCACGGAATGAATTACTATGACGGAACCGTTTTTGCTGGATATATCGACGGAGTTGCCGAGGCGGTCCTCAAGGGCGGAGAATACGGAAAGCTGATAGAAAAGATGGGGCACGAGGGCAGCGGACTCGGATTCGCGCTTTACACCGACCTGCTCGAGCGTCTTGATGACGGCGAGATCAGCTTTGCGGCGGATGTGATGCTCGTTTGCGGTGATGCGTCTCCCGAGGCGATCGCGGCAGAGGTCAAAAAGATCCGCGAGTCGGGCAAGACCGTGCTCGTTCAAAAGGGACGGGCTGGCGCCGAAAGATGCGCCGAGGTCATCGTTCTTGGCGGGGAGGTTTGACAATGGAAAACAAAAAATATTTGAACGTCGCTCTGCCGAAGGGCAGACTCGGCGAAAAGGTCTATTCCTACTTCGAGCGCGAGGGTATGGAGGCGGAAGGCATCCGCGAGGAAAGCCGCAAGCTCGTTTTTGAAAATGCAGAGGGAACTCTCCGTTTCTTCTGGGTAAAGCCCTCCGACGTTGCCATCTACGTTGAACGCGGCGCGGCGGACATCGGCGTTGCGGGCAAGGATATCCTTCTTGAATATTCTCCCGACGTTTACGAGCTTTTTGATCTTGAACTCGGAAAATGCAGAATGGCTGTGGCGGCAAAAAATGATTTCATCGATGACAGATCGAAAACTCTGCGCGTGGCTACCAAATTCACGAATATCGCGGGTCAATATTATGCTTCACTCGGCAGAAGGATAGATATAATCAAGCTCAACGGCTCGATCGAGCTTGCGCCGCTTCTCGGACTTTCCGACGTAATTGTTGACATAGTCGAAACGGGAAGCACACTCAAGGCAAACGGCCTTGTGGAATACAACAAAATTTGCGACATCAGCGCACGGCTTATCGCCAACAAGGCGAGCATGAAATTCAAGGGAGAGCAGATAATGCGCGTTTGCCGTGCTTTTGAGAAAAGAGATTAAAAATGATCAGAACAGTTTACAGAAAAGATATCAGCGACAGTGAGATCTTTGACAGAATAGGCGGAGCGCCCGACGTTTGTGCCACCGTCAGCGAGATCATCGCGGACGTCAAGGCGCGCGGAGACGTTGCGCTCCGTGAATATGCACTCAAGTTTGACCGTGCGGAGCTTGATTCTCTTGAGGTATCAAAGGAAGAAATAGACGCGGCTTGTGCCGAGATCGGTGAGGACTACATCGGTATGCTCGAGCGCGCGGCGGCGAATATACGCGATTTTCACAGCCGTCAGGTGCGGCAGGGCTTCGTTTGCAACAGCCGAACGGGTGTTTTTGCGGGTCAGAAGGTAATTCCGCTTGAAAGAGTCGGACTTTACGTTCCCGGCGGCACGGCGGCTTATCCTTCGTCCGTGCTTATGAACTGCATCCCCGCGAAGCTTGCGGGAGTTGACGAGATCATTATGGTCACTCCTCCGAGCGGCGGAAGCATCCCCGCACAGATCCTTGCGGCAGCTCGGGTTGCCGGAGTCGGTAGAATATTCAAATGCGGTGGCGCACAGGCTGTTGCCGCGCTGACTTACGGCACCGAGAGCATTCCCGCAGTTGACAAGATCGTCGGACCCGGTAATGCATACGTTGCCGAGGCAAAGCGCCAGGTCAGCGGTAAAGTGGGCGTCGATATGATCGCGGGCCCGAGCGAGATACTTGTAATTGCGGATGGCAATTCGAATCCAGTCTGGGTCGCGGCAGATCTGCTTTCTCAGGCAGAGCACGACAAGCGCGCGTCTGCTGTGCTTGTGACCGACAGCGAAGAACTTGCCGAAAAAGTAACTCTTGAGATCGAAAAACAGCTTTTGAGTCTGCCAAGGCAGGATATCGCCCGCGCTTCGGTTGAGGATCACGGACTTATCATCATCGTTGACAGCATTGCCGAGGCGGTTGCAATGTCGAATCGAATTGCCCCCGAACACCTTGAACTTTGCGTTGACGATCCCTTTGGACTTCTTGACAAGGTCAGAAATGCCGGATCGGTATTCCTCGGCAGAAACTGCCCCGAGGCGGTCGGCGACTATATGGCGGGCCCGAACCACACGCTTCCCACGTCGGGAACCGCGCGTTTTTACAGCCCGCTTTCGGTCGATGATTTCGTCAAAAAGATGCAGTTTACCTATTTTTCCGCCGAGGCGCTTGTCGATATAGCGGATGACGTTGATAAATTTGCCCGCAGTGAGGGCTTTGACGCGCACGCAAGAAGCGTAATGCGCCGTATGGGGAGAGAATACGAATGAGCCGTTTCCTTGCAAAAAAATACAGAACTCTTGATGCCTACGTCCCCGGCGAACAGCCGAGGGATAAGAAGTACATCAAACTGAATACCAATGAATTTCCCTATCCGCCCGCGCCCGACGTCATAGCGGCGGTAGATGCAAATGTCATCTCCGATCTTCGTCTTTATTCCGATCCGACAGCGAAGGATCTCAAAGAATCGCTTGCAAAATACTACGGAGTGAGCGCCGAGAACGTATTTGTTTCAAACGGCTCGGACGAATCGCTGAATTTCGCTTTCGCTTGTTTCTTCGAGGACGGCGTGGCTTTTGCCGATCTGACTTACGGCTTTTATTCGGTATTTGCCGATCTTTACGGTATCGATGCGAAAATTATTCCGCTTGATTCGGATTTCTCGATAGTCCCCGAGGATTATATGCGGCTTGACAGGGGTGCGGTCATTGCGAATCCCAACGCTCCCACGGGTAAGGCTCTGCCTCTTTCGGATATTGAACGCATCGTCGCATCGAACCCCGACCGCGTGATCGTTGTTGACGAGGCTTACGTTGATTTCGGCGGCGAGAGTGCAATTCCACTCACGAAAAAATACGATAATCTGCTTGTTTGTATGACGTATTCCAAATCTCGCGGTATGGCGGGCGCAAGACTCGGCTTTGCTATCGGAAACGCCGAGCTGATCGCCGATCTCGAACTGATGAAGTATTCGACAAATCCCTACAACCTCGATTCACTCGCGCTCCGTATGGGAGAGGCGGCGCTTACAGATGCCTCGAAGGCTTATTATGAGGAGAAGGTAGGCGAGGTAATCAAGGTGAGAGAAGATACTGCAGAGAAACTTAAATCGCTCGGAGCGGAAGTCCTTCCGAGTAAGGCGAACTTCCTCTTTGCAAAACTTCCGAATGTTTCGGGCAGTGAGGCATACGGCAAGCTGCGAGAGCGCGGAATTCTCGTCCGCCATTTCTCAAAAGCGAGGATAAGCGATCATCTGCGAATCAGCATCGGTACTGCCGAGGATATGTCGGCTCTCGTCGAGGCTGTAGCACAGATCATTAAGGAGTAAAAAATGAGAACTTCAACAATAGAAAGAAATACCGCGGAAACCAAGATCAAGTTGACCCTTAATATTGATGGAAGCGGAAAAAGCAATATAAACACGGGCGTGGGCTTTTTTGACCATATGCTCACCCTCTTTGCACGCCACGGAGGCTTTGACCTTGACGTGGTCTGCGACGGTGATATTGAGGTCGATGCGCACCACACGGTCGAGGACGTCGGTATCTGTCTTGGCAAGGCTTTTGCCGAAGCACTTGGCGACCGTCGCGGCATCTGCCGCTATGGCGACATCATTCTTCCGATGGACGAGGCGCTGATGCTTTGTGCCGTCGATCTTTCGGGCAGAGCTTTCCTTGATTACCGTGTGCCGATAAAGCGCCTGCGAGTCGGCAATTTTGATACCGAGCTCGGCGAGGAATTTTTCGTGGCATTTGTACGCGAATCGAATATCTGCCTGCATCTGCGTAAGCTTGCGGGCAAGAATGCTCACCACGTCCTCGAAGCCGCTTTCAAGGCGAGCGCGAGAGCTATGCGTGCGGCGGCGGCAAAGGACAGCCGTTTCCCCGACGAGATACCCTCGAGCAAAGGAGTCCTTTGATGCTGTGCGTTGTTGATTACGGAGTAGGAAATCTCTACTCGCTTTGCTCCTCTCTGAAGGCCGTCGGCGCAGAAGCCGTTGTCAGCGGTGACCCCGAGGTTATCGCGGCGGCTGATAAGATCATTCTTCCGGGCGTCGGAGCTTTCGGTGATGCCGCGGCTAAACTTCGTGAGAATGGGCTTGATAAGTTAATTATTGAACGTGCAAACGCAGGCGTTCCGCTGATGGGCATTTGCCTTGGTATGCAGATGCTGTTCGCTGAAAGCCACGAGTTTGGATGCCACAAGGGTCTCGGGCTCATCCCGGGTAAGGTCATCTCAATGGAAGGCGTTATTGCACCCGAGCTGAAGATCCCGCAGATGGGATGGAATGCGCTTCATTTCCCGAACGCGGAGCTGAAGGCATCGTCTCCCGTATTCTGCGATATTCCCGAGGGCGAATTCGTTTATTTCGTTCATTCCTATTATGCCTCCGAGTGCGATGCCGACGTAGTCGCTGTCTGCGATTGCGGAGTGCCGATAACGGCGGCGGTCGTTCGCGGCAACGTGATGGGATGCCAGTTCCACCCCGAAAAGAGCTCGAAGGCGGGACTGCAGATACTGAAAAACTTCTGTGAAGGCGATTTTGGAGGTGCAAGATGAGGATAGTACCTGCAATAGATCTGATCGGCGGAAAGGCGGTCAGACTCCTTCACGGCGATTATAACAAACTGACGGTCTATGATAACGACCCGCTCGCGGTAGCAAAGCGTTTCAAGGCGGCGGGAGCACAGTGGCTCCACGCAGTTGACCTTGAAGGCGCGCGCGACGGAAATACGCCGAATATCGAGACAGTTTCCGCACTTGCGAAGCAAAGCGGGCTAAAGGTAGAGATCGGCGGCGGGATACGATCGGTTGAAACCGCAAAGAAATATCTCGACGCAGGTGTCGAGCGAGTCATCCTCGGCACGGCTGCGGTGACGGATCCGAAAATGCTCGAAGACTGCTTGTGCGAATGCGAGGGCAGGGTAGTGGTCGGAGTAGATCTTCGCGGTGAGGCGGTCGCGATCAAAGGTTGGCTCGAGGAAGCCCCTATGAAGCGCGACGATTTCTTCAGATCAATGATAAAAAAGGGTGTGCGTGACTTCATCGTCACCGATATTTCGCGTGACGGCGCAATGAAGGGTACCAACGTGGCTCTTTATGAATACCTTTGCAAAACTAATGCGGGATGCAATATCGTTGCGTCGGGCGGAGTGTCCTCATACACCGATATAGAGGCGCTTTCAAAGATCAATGGACTTTGGGGCGCGATAGTAGGAAAAGCCTGCTACACGGGCGATATTGACGTCAAAAAGGCGATCGAAATGGCGGAGGCGGCAAAATGATCACAAAAAGAATAATCCCCTGCCTTGACGTGCGCGACGGGCGCGTTGTCAAAGGCGTGAACTTCGCCGATCTGCGCGACGTTTCCTCGCCCGAGGTGCTTGCCGAGTTTTACAGCGATTGCGGTGCCGACGAGCTTGTTTTCTATGATATTACCGCATCTTCGGACGGAAGGCAGCTCTTTACCGATGCCCTTCGCCGAGTGGCTTCAAAGGTCTTTATACCGCTGACTGTCGGCGGTGGCATTCGCACTCTCGACGATTTCGACCGCGTTCTCAAATGCGGTGCGGATAAAGTCAGCGTCAATTCGGGCGCGATCAGCGATCCCGATCTCATTCCTCGTGCGGCTGAACGCTATGGAAGCCAATGCGTCGTTCTCAGCGCGGACATCAAGCGCGTGGACGGCAGATTCACTCTTTTCAAGAACGGCGGCCGCGTTGACACGGGTATCGACGCTATCGAATGGATCGAACACGGTGTGCGTAACGGCGCGGGCGAGATCGTTGTCAATTCTATAGATACCGACGGTGTCGGCGGCGGATTCGATATTGAAATGCTCCGCGCGGTCAGCGAGGTCGCGGACGTACCGATCGTTGCTTCGGGCGGTGCGGGATGCATTGATGATTTTATAACTCTCTTTAACACTCTCCCCAGCGTAGATGCCGGACTTGCCGCGACGATCTTCCATTTCGGCAAGATAAAAATCCCCGATCTCAAGGAAAGCCTTCGTGATGCGGGAATCTCTGTGAGGTACAAAAATGTTTGATATTAAGAATCTGAAATATAATTCCGACGGGCTCATCCCCGCGATAATCACCGACGCGGCAGACGGCGCGGTGCTGATGCTCGGCTATATGAATGCCGAAAGCCTAGGAATCACTCTCGAACAGAAGAAGGTATGCTTTTTCAGCCGTTCAAGACAGAAGCTTTGGCTGAAGGGTGAAACATCCGGCAATTTTCTCAACGTGGTGTCGATCAAGACCGATTGTGATGCGGATACTCTCTTGATCTCGGCAAAGCCCGAGGGACCCACCTGCCACACGGGCGCGCGCTCCTGCTTCTTTGAGGATATCTACGAGGACGAAAACGCAGAGCAAGCCTTTTGCCTTGACGATCTTATGAAGCTTATCGAGGGCAGAAAGACGAATCCCAAGGAAGGCTCTTACACCACCTATCTCTTTGAAAAGGGAATCGATAAGATCCTCAAGAAGGTCG
Source organism: Clostridia bacterium (assembly GCA_017415485.1). Taxonomy (GTDB): domain Bacteria; phylum Bacillota; class Clostridia; order Oscillospirales; family CAG-272; genus CAG-390. Next base: position 18,695 of record JAFQGP010000086.1, on the reverse strand, counting down.
GCGAGGAATGCACCGAGGTCATCATTGCGGGCAAGGGCGGCGATCGCGCAGAGGCTATCTTCGAGATCGCCGATCTGACCTATCACGTTATGGTAATGATGACCGAGATGGGCATTTCGATCGACGAGGTCCGCGCAGAGCTTGCAAGCCGCCACGTGGTCGATAAGAAGATCAAGCAGGAGAAGATGAAGTAATGGGGTATTTCAACTACCACACACATACGACCTACTGTGACGGCAAAAACACGCCCGAGGAGATCGTTCTTGAGGCGATAAGGCTTGGACTCGACACGATAGGATTTTCGGGTCACTCCCCCGCGGGCGGATGCGGTCATTATGCACTCAAAGACGTTGATGCATATTATGATTGCGTCAGCCGCCTGAAAGATAAGTATTCCGACAAGATCAAGATCCTGCTTGGAATCGAGAGGGATATTTATGCTTATGATGATAATCATGATTACGATTTTGTTATAGGCGCATTTCACAACCTTCTCATAGACGGCAAATTTTTTCATACCGACCGTTCGCCCGAGGTGCTGAAGGAGGGCATCGACGAGCTTTGCGGCGGCGACGGAGAGGCGTTTGCTATCAGATATTATGATTTTGTCAAGGACGTTGCCCGTATTACGGGATGTGATATTGTCGCGCATATTGATCTCGTCACAAAGTTCAACGGCGATTTTGAGAACAAGTTTTTCGACGTCCATTCCGAGGCTTACCTTGCCGCGGCAAGAGAGGCGATCGAGGAAAATATGAAGTATTGCAACCTCTTTGAGATCAATTCGGGCGCGATCAGCCGCGGATGGAGAAAGACTCCGTATCCCGATTCCGCAATTCTCGATATTATCCATGTCGCGGGCGGAAAGGTGACGTTCGGTGCGGATTCACACGCGAAGGAAACTCTCCTTCTGGGATTCGATCAGGCGGAAGAACTTGCGAAGAAGCATGGATTCGGAAGTCTTACAAGACTTAAAATTTAATTACAAGAAGCCGAGGATGAAAAATTCTCGGCTTTTTTGAAATATTTTTCGGAAAATGCGGAACTTTTGTGCAATTCTTCCGTCTTTATAAGTGAATACCCCGAAAGGAGACGGAATATCAATGAAAAAGTTTGTATTATTCGTATTGGTTTTGGTATTTTGCGTTTATCTTGTGTCCTGCGACGAAGTTCTTAAAGGAATTGGCGACGAAAGTGCACTGCCGGATACTACGCCTGCTCTTTCCGGTGCGGAGATGTCACCGCCCGAAACCGAGCCTATCGAAAGAGCTATATGCGTCGATTGGATGGATTTTATCCGGGTTAACGGTGTTGCTTACGATGGCGGATGGGAGAACAGAGAAGTCGATGTATCACGCATAGGAGAAAAGCTCGGCGAGATACTTTATACAGTCAAGTCTTATTACGAAAGTGAAGAAGAATTTCGCCAAGCTGACAAACGCGATTTTACAGCTGCGTTCAGACCGATCGGCAGCGAGATCTTTGCGGTCAAGGACGATGAAAATTCGATCGCGGTGCTTGACGGAGGCAAATATTATCTTTATTCTTATCGTTCGTTTGTTGATTTTGAAGTATACGGCGGCGAAAGAAACGGTTTGCCTATCGCAGATGACAAAAGCTTTGGCGCGGTGATAAACAGCTTTGAGGAGCTTTGCAAGACCTTCGGAGGAGAGGAGAACGTTCCCGAAGAGGTAAAAACAAGATTTTCGGGGAAAATTTTTGATGATACTACCTTGATCGTTGTCGGTTTGGTATCGGGATGGGGAGGTACGGAATACGGCATTTCTTCCGTTGAACAAGTAGGCTCTGATATCCATGTCTACGCGCGTCAGTTTGATTCCGATGCCGATGGGGATGACGCGATGCATTATTGGACGTTCTATATTGAGACGGATAAAACCCAAGGCAAAAACGTCGTATTGCATACGGATAAATGCGAACCGTTGAAGTACGATACCGAATTGCATTCTATGACCTATGAACAGATCAACAAATATATCCTGTATGCTCCGGATGTGGATCTCGGACTTTACGACGGCAAGCCCGCAACGAACAAATATGCCGCCGAGGAGATCGCGCGCTCCATCTGCAACTATTCGGGTCACAGTGTGTTTATCAGATATTGCCCGACTAATAATTATTGGCTGGTCGGACTTACGCACTCGGATGGCAGCGGCATATACATTACAGATGTGGTCATTCGTGCCGCCGACGGAAAGGTTATTTCAAAGATCGAAACAGTAGGATGCACTTAATGTTAAAAATGCCCTCAGGTGAGGACATTTTTTCAATAAAATGTAAATTTGTTGCGATCTTGGGCAGAAATTTGATGATTTTTCTTGACTTTTGGACAATATTGAGGTATAATATATTGTAAGTTTCCTTTTTGGGATTTACATCAAATTTGTATTCTACACCCAAGGAAGGTGATCATTTATGGAAAGACTTATCGGAACAGTTTCAAGAGGCGTTCGCGCACCCATTATCAAGGCAGGCGATGATATCGCTGCTATCGTTGCGGACAGCGTGCTTGCAGCCGCAAAGTCAGAAAATCTTGAGATTCGCGACCGCGACGTTATCGCGATGACCGAATCAGTTGTTGCACGTGCACAGGGTAACCTCGCGCACATTGATCAGATCGCGGCGGATGTCCGCGCAAAGTTCCCCGGAGGAGAGGCAGCTATCGTTTTCCCCATCCTTTCGAGAAACCGTTTCTCTATCTGCCTTAAGGGCATTGCAAAGGGACTTAAGTCCATCATTCTTATGCTCTCTTACCCCGCAGACGAGGTTGGAAACCACCTGATCGACATTGATCTTTTTGATAACTCGGGCGTAAATCCCGTGACTGACGTTCTCACGGAAGAGAAGTACCGTGAGCTTTTCGGCTACCACAAGCACACCTTCACAGGCGTTGACTATATCGAGTACTATCGCGAGCTCATCGAGTCCTGCGGATGTACGTGCACCGTTATTCTCGCTAATGACGTAAGAGCGATCCTTAATTATACCAAGCATGTTCTTTGCTGTGATATCCACACCCGTTTCCGCAACAAGAAGCTCCTTCGCGATGCGGGCGCAGAGACCGTTTACGGCATGGACGATATCCTTTCCGCACCCGTTGACGGAAGCGGTTACAATGAGAACTACGGTCTTCTCGGCTCCAACAAGTCGACAGAAGAAGTGGTCAAGCTTTTCCCCAGAGATTGTCAGCCCGTTGTTGACGCTGTAAGGGACAAGATCCTCGCCGCTACCGGAAAGTGCGTTGAAGTTATGGTTTACGGTGACGGCGCATTCAAGGACCCTGTCGGAAAGATCTGGGAGCTTGCAGACCCCTGCGTATCTCCCGCATATACCGCAGGTCTTGAGGGTACTCCCAACGAGATCAAGCTCAAGTATCTTGCAGACAACGAATATGCAAACCTTTCGGGCGAGGAGCTTAAGGCTGCTATTTCGGAAAGAATCAAGGCAAAGGGCTCTAATCTTTACGGTCAGATGGAGTCTCAGGGAACCACCCCCAGAAGACTCACCGACCTTATCGGTACTCTCTGCGATCTCACCTCCGGCTCCGGCGACAAGGGAACTCCCGTTGTTTGGATTCAGGGCTATTTCGATAACTATACCAACTAATTGAATATCAATTAAACCTCCGAAGATGCCACGGCATTTTCGGAGGTTTTTTGCTGTGATCTCCCTCGGTGTCCGATGCTTTTTGCCACCGAGGGTTTTTTATATCGTAAAATGTAAATAAATAACAATTATGATAATAAAAAGGAATAGTAACACAAAATAGCAAAAATCATAGGGTCAAATAGCCCCTTGCGTAGCTTTTTGCGATAAATTTTTTATGAATATTAAGAAATTTTCATAAAAGACTTGATTTGAGTGCTTAAATGTTATATAATAAGGGCACCTAAAAGTGGTTAACAATGGCGTCAAATACCGAAAATTGTTTGGGAATCCCATTGTATTTCCCACACTTTTGGTCGGTGAAAGAAGCGACGGGCGCAAAAAACGCTTCGGTGGAGCATAAAAACACCGCAGTGGCGCAAAATTTACGAGAGGAGAGATGAAAATGGCAGGATTTGTCCCGATAATGGGCAGAGCTACCCATAATCTTGACAGTAAAAATCGAATTTTCATCCCCGCGAAGCATCGCGAGGCATTGGGAGCTAACTTCGTTATCTTCCCGAATATCAAGGACAGACGTTCTCTCGTTATTTCCTCCGTCGAGTATCTTGAGGAGCTTATGAGAAAGATCAAAGAAAGCCCCAAGCTCACCGGTAAAGAAAAGGCTCAGATGATCAATTATCTCAACGGAAACGGCGATACTCTCACTCCCGATGCTCAGGGAAGAGTTGTAATCGGAGCTTCGCTCGTTGCGTTTGCCGGTCTTGGAGGTCCCACCGTTATCGACGGTTGCTTCGATCACGCCGAGATCTGGCCCGAGAGCGTATTTGTGGGAACAACGCCCGAGCAGGCAGAGTTCTTTGCACAGCGCTATGAAGAAGCTGATCTGATATGAGCAACATGAAAGAAATTAATCGTTCGGGGTCCCCCGCGGGCGGAGAATTGCCGACGTTTTCGCACAAGCCCGTATTGCTCGATGAAGTCCTTGATGCTCTCTCCTTGCACGGGGACGGAATGTTCCTTGACGGAACTGTTGGCGGCGCGGGGCATTCGAGCGCCATTGCCTCAAAGCTCACAACGGGCAAGCTGATCGCACTCGACAGAGATGATACGGCAATTGCCGTGGCAAGCGAAAGGCTTTCTCGCTTTGGGGACCGCGCCGAAGTCGTCAAATCCAACTTTGCCGATATGGCGAAGGTTTGTGAAGATAAGGGGATCGATGCTCTTGACGGAATACTCCTTGACCTTGGAGTTTCCTCGCATCAGCTCGACACTCCCGAACGCGGTTTTTCCTATATGCACGATGCTCCTCTCGATATGAGAATGGACAGAACTGCACCTCTCGATGCTGCATATGTCGTCAACAATTATGAAAAGAGCGAGCTTATCAGGATCATCCGCGATTACGGCGAAGAAAAATTCGCAGGTAAGATCGCAGAAAAGATCTGCAAAAGAAGAGAAGAACGACCGATCGAGAGAACGGGCGAGCTCGTTGAGATAATCAAGAGTGCCTTCCCGGACGGCGGCAGATACCTCAAACATCACCCCGCGATGAGAACCTTCCAGGCGATACGCATCGAGGTCAACGGCGAGCTTGAGATAATTACAAAGACGGTGAAGGATGCCGTAAACCTTCTCGCCCCCGGCGGAAGGCTTGCGATCATCACTTTCCATTCGCTCGAGGACCGTGCAGTCAAGGAAGCCTTCGCGCAGCTCGCACAAGGATGTACCTGTCCCCGCGATTTCCCCGTATGTGTTTGCGGAAATAAGCCAAAAATAAAGATAGTCAGTAAAAAACCGATAGTCTCCTCCCCCGAGGAGCTCAAGGAAAATCCCCGCGCGCACAGCGCAAAGCTCAGAGTAGCGGAAAAACTATAGAGCTAAGAAGGATAGTAAAATGAAAAAGACTCACAAAAATTTCAGAGTTGATTACAGCTCCGCAATAAAGTCGATCGGAATCGGCGACGAAGAATTTGAATCGCTGAAAGACATACAGGCTGAACTTGAACGTCAGGTGGAGCGCGAAAGAAAGAGCGCTGCCGAATATCCCGAATCCTACAGACTTGCGGATATTATGACTTCGGTGAACGGCAATAACTACAGAAGCGGAGACGCGGACGGTGTGCGCGTTATGACCCATGAGGATTATATGCGTATGATCGTAGCCGAAACAAGGATACCCGAGTACGGAAAGAACCCGCGCAAGACCTACAGCCTCAATCCGCGCCCCGCAACGGTATATAACGTGCGCTCCTGCGGTGAAAACTCCGGTTCCGCTTGCGAAAGCGTTATTGCTTCCGAAGGCTATAACGTCAGCCGCCTTGAAGGCTCTGACACTACGATTTCGGGCAGCGTTACAAGATTCTTTGACCAATGGTTCCCCCAGCACACTATTCTCAAGCCCGACAGAAGATATCGCAGACGTATGGTCTCCTCGGCGGCAGGTATCGCTTGGGTGATGGTGTTTGCATTCGTCATAGCTCTTCCGATCACTCTCGGCGTGCTCAAGAGCGAGGCAAGCTCGAATCTTGCGGAAAGACGCAATGACCTTGCGACGCTTGAAAACGCGGAAGCAAGACTTGAGGCTGAATACGAAAGCGGACTTGACCTTCGTGAGATCGAATCCATCGCGATCAACGATTACGGAATGGTAAAGTTGAATCAAAGCACTCTCCGTGTTCTTCGCCTCAATGACATCGACACGATCGAGAGCTTCTCTGAAAGTGAAGACGAATCTCTCGTTCCCGCACTCCTCAGCGCGCTTGGAATTCGTGTCGGTAACGAATAAAAAAGAAAAACTCAGAATAAAATTTATACGACAAGGGAAGGCGCAATCGCTTTCCCTTGACTAAAACAATTTTCGCAACAAACCGTAAAAGTAGGGATCAAACAGAGATGCAAAACGAAAAAATCGGCACTGGATTAACAATAAGAGCCTTCATCGGGCTTGCTGTAATGGCAATTGCCTTTCTGGCGTTGATAGTTCGGATCTTTTCGCTTCAAACTGTGGATTTTGATTACTACAAAAATAAGGTCATCGACCAGCTCACCACGGAATCAACGATAATTTCCGAGCGCGGAAATATCTACGATTCAAACGGAATCCTGCTCGCCTCAAATAAAACGGCATACCGAATCTTCATCGCGCCCAAAACAATCCACGACGAGATGAAGGAGGCGAAGGAGGAGGGCGAGACCGCAAGGCTCGATCTTGACGTAAAGATCAGCCGCGGGCTTTCCGAGCTCCTCGGGATCGACTATGACACGATCTACGCCATGACGGGCAAGACCAAGAGCCTTGATGCCACCGTGCTTCGCGAGGCGACTCCGGATCAAGCGGATGCAGTCCTCGGGCTAATCACGGAACTTAAGGTCTCAAATTGCATCTACGTTGAGCCTATGAGCGTCAGAAACTATGCCTACGGCGATCTTGCAGCCCACGTACTTGGCTTCACGGGACGCGATGGTGACGGTCTTTACGGACTTGAATACTATTATAATAAAGAGCTTGCGGGTACTCCCGGCAAGATCATAACGGCACGCGATGCTTATGGCAACGAAATGCCTTATAAGTATCAAAGCGTTATCGACGCGGTTGACGGGTATAATCTGAATACAACGATAAACATAAAGATCCAGGAGATCCTCGAGGAACAGCTTGAAGCGACCTACAAGGAATCGGGCGCGCAGGCGGGTGTCGCAGGTATGGTTATGAACGTCAAGACCGGCGCGGTGTACGCGATGGCGACCTACCCCGATTTCGACTTGAATGACGCGTGGACGCTCAGTCCCGAATACCTCGCGCAGATGCAGGCAAGCGGACTCTCTGAAGGAGACGAGGGTTATTCCTCCCTTCGCGCGTCGCTTCTCAATCAAATGTGGCAAAACAAGGCGCTGACCTTCACCTATATGCCGGGTTCGACCTTCAAGATCATCACCACTGCGATGGCTCTTGAAACGGGTGTATCGAATCTAAATGAAACATTTGTGTGCCGCGGATCGCTCAACCTTTACGGAAGCATTATCCATTGCCACAAGGTCACGGGACACGGTACTCTGACGTTTGCGGGCGGTCTTCAGCAATCCTGCAACCCCTGCATGATGACTCTTGCCGAGCGCATCGGCAGAACAACGTTTTACAGTTATGTAAGAAATTTTGGATATCTTGAAAAAACAGGCATCGACCTTCCCGGTGAGGGCAGAAGCAGCTTTTGGGACGAAAATGCATTCGGACCCGTTGACCTGGCGGTTGCATCGTTCGGACAGAACTTCAAGATCAGTATGATACAGCATCTGACCGCGATCTCCGCGGTTGCAAACGGCGGAACTCTTGTAGAGCCTTATATAGTCGAGTCAATGACCGACTCAGAGGGAAACACGGTTTGGCAGCATGAGACCAAGGCAATCAGACAGGTCGTTTCCACCTCTGTTTGCAAAACCGTCGCCTCGATCCTTGAGGAGGGCGTTTCGGGCAACGGAGGCTCGAGAAACGCTTACGTCGCGGGCTACAGAGTGGCGGCTAAAACGGGTACGTCGGAGAAGATCGGCGACGACGAGACACTCAGAATCGGTTCCTGCGCGGCTTTCGCGCCCGCTGAGGATCCCGAAATAGCGATCATCATCATTGTTGACGAACCGACTTGCACCAACGTTTTCGGAAGCTACGTTGCCGCGCCTTACGTTGCAAATTGTCTTGAACAGATGCTTCCCGCGCTTGGCGTTGAGGCTGTATACACCTCAACCGAGTCCGCCAAGCTCGAGGTTGAAGTTGGCAACTATATGGGAATGATGTCCTTCACCGCCCGCGAGGCTATCCGCAAGAACGGGCTTGAAGTCGAGATCATAGGAAACGGCGAAAAGGTAACGGCTCAGGTACCCGCCGCAGGAAGCAAGCTTTCAAAGCAAAACGGAAAGATCGTTCTTTACGTTGGCGATGCCGCTCCAAGCACGGACATCAGCGTTCCCAACGTTATCGGAATGAGCGCTTCGGTCGTCAATAAAGTCCTTATCAATGCGGGATTCAATATCAGTATTGAGGGAACAACAAACTATGAGGTCGGAAGCGGTGCTGTTGTAGTTTCGCAGTACCCCGAGGCAGGAACCCCCGCAACACGCGGCGACGTTATCACGGTAACCTTCCGCCACACCGACGTCAGCGACTAAAAACAAGGACGCAGAAAATCCAAGGATGAACAAATAATACTTCATCGGAGGATCTCATGCTTCTTCAAGACCTATTGCGCTCCGCAGGGCTTTATTACAGAGCTTGCGGGGACGAAAACATCACAATCGATTCGATATCTTCAGACTCGCGCTCGGCGGGGAATAATTCTCTGTTCGTGTGCATTCGAGGCCGCATTCACGACGGTCATTCTCACGCAAAGGAAGCGGTTGCCAATGGTGCGACTGCAATACTTGCCGAGGATGAGCTCGAGGACCTGCCGAGCCGAGTCACCGTTATATATACAGGAGATACGCGAGGCGCTCTTGCACGACTCTGGGACGCTTTTTACGGGCATCCGGCGCGCGATATGAAGCTGATCGCGGTCACGGGAACGAACGGAAAAACAACGGTAAGCTTTATGCTTGACGCCATATTTTCCGCATCGCTCTCAAAATGCGGTCTGATCGGCACCGTCTATTGCAGAACACCGAAAAGACTGCTTGAAATCGAAAAAAACGATATGACAACGCCCGAGCCCGAGATCCTTTACCGAGTACTTTCGGAAATGAAACGGGACGGCGCGGAATACGTCTTTATAGAGGCAAGCTCACACGCGCTTGCAATGGGAAGGCTTGAACCGCTGAATTTCTACGCGGCGATCTTCACCAACCTCACCCCCGAACATCTTGATTTCCATTCGGACATTGAGAATTATTTCCTTGCCAAAGCCACTCTTCTTGAAAAATGCGAGCGGGCATATATAAATCTTGATGATTCCTATGCCCCCCGCTATCGAGCGTATGCGCGCGCGATGGGATGTCGGGCAAAATTGCTGTTTTACTCGGGCGCGGGAAAGGGCGAGGCGGATTTCAGAGCCGAAAAAACCAAGCTTTGCGGTGTGAACGGCATTTCCTACACTTATCACTCGAAAAATACCGTATGCGAGATACGCTCCCCGATACCCGGCAGATTCACGGTCGACAACACTCTTGCCGCCGCCGCGGTTGCTTTTGATCTCGGCGTCAGCGCGGGATGTGTTACGGAGGCTATATCGGGCTTTGGCGGAGCACCCGGAAGACTTAAGCGGGTCAAGGTAGCATCGGGCTACGCCGCATCGGTCTACGTGGATTACGCGCACACACCCGATGCGCTTGAAAACATACTGAACGCGGCAAAAAACTTTTTGCCGAAATCATCCAAACTGATCCTCGTATTTGGTTGCGGAGGCGATAGGGATAAAAAGAAACGCCCGATGATGGGCAAAATTGCAACCTCGATCGCCGACGTGACGATAATAACGTCGGACAACAGCCGCAGCGAGCTCCCCGAGGACATCATTTCCGATATCATTTCGGGAATTGATCCCCAAAGTGAGCACGCAGTTATCGTGTCGCGTGCCGATGCGATAAAGTATGCCGTCAGAATTGCGAAGGACGGCGACGTCATCTTCCTTTGCGGAAAAGGCCACGAAAAATATGAGATCGGGCTCGGCGGCAGACGCGATTTTGACGAGTCACTCATAGTCGAGCGCACGGTGCTTGAAGAGCTTGCGGGAAGAGAAGAAAACAAAGGAACCAACAGTCATGAAAGTCAGATTTGCTAATAATATACCAACAATAGCTGAGCTTGCAAGCCTTTGCGGCGGCAAATTGATAGGCGATGGCTCGGCGAAGATCGGCTCGGTCTGCACCGATTCGAGAGAGGTCGAAGAAGGCACGCTATTCATTGCGATAGTCGGCGAGAGAGTTGACGGCCACAATTTCCTCCCTTCGGTGGTCGCAGCGGGCGCGGGGTGCGCTCTTTGCTCGAGAATTCCCGAAGGCGCGGATATTCCGATAATTCTTGTCGAGGATACCGTAAAGGCGCTCGGCAGGCTCGGTTATGAATATTCGAAGAACTGCAAGGCAAGACGTGTGGGCGTCACGGGAAGCGTTGGAAAGACCACAACGAAGGAATTCATCGCATCGGTCCTTGCAACCGCAGGAAAGGTCTGGAAGACCGAGGGCAACTTCAACAGCGTGATCGGACTTCCTATGTCGCTTCTGACACTCCCCGAGGATGCGGATTATGCCGTCCTTGAAATGGGAATGACGGGTCCCGGTGAGATCAAGCTTCTTTCCGACATTGCTTGCCCCGAGATCGGTGTTATAACCACGATCGGCACAGCTCATATGGAGCTTCTCGGCTCGCGCGAGAATATCGCGGCGGCAAAGCTTGAGATCAAGAGCTCGCTTGCCGAAAACGGACATTTGCTCCTTTGCGGAAACGAGCCCTTGCTTGCCGATGAAGGGAAGAAGGACAGCAGAGTAAGCTATTTCTCAACCGATGATGAAAAATCGGATTATTTCGCCTCAAAAATCACCTCCGATGAGGCGGGTATGACATTCGATGCCTCCTGCGAGGGCGAGATGATATACGATCTCGAGATCCCCGCGATAGGAAAGCATAACGTCGCTGCCGCGCTTGCGGGCGTAGCGGTCGGACGAATGGTGGGCATCGATCCCGAAAGGATACGCCGCGGTCTTGCCGCATACAGACCAGTTGGGCTTCGCCAGCAGATGACGGACATTGGCGGTATCAAGATCATTTCGGATTGCTACAACGCAAGCCCCGAATCAATGAGAGCCGCTGCTGCGGTGCTTTCAACTGTTGCTTCGCACAGAAGCGGCAAAAAAGTCGCGCTTCTTGGCGATATGCTTGAACTTGGCAAGAACTCCCCCGCGCTTCACTACGCGGTCGGCGAATGCTTTGCCGATGCGGGCGTTGATTTCCTTGTCAGCTTCGGTGAACGTGCGGAAATGATCGCAAACGGTTTTGCTGATAAGCGCGGCGAGGATAATGTCCTTCGCTTCATCGACAGAAGCGATGCCGTGGCTCCCGCAAAGGCACTCGTGCAGATCCTCTCGGAGGGTGACGTGCTGATCCTCAAGGCAAGCCGAATGATTGCGGCAGAGAGAGTTGCCGACGAACTTAAAAAACTTCTTTGATTTTTAATTATAGATAAGGATGATAGCCATGAAGGAACGGATGCTGATTGAATTTTTTGCCATGACACTCGGAGTATTTTTTGTCACCTGGCTGATCCTTCGAAAACTTATCCCGGTGCTCAAAAGCCGCAAGATCGGGCAAAAGATCTATGATATCGGTCCCCGTTGGCATAAGGGCAAAGAGGGGACTCCGATCATGGGCGGTCTCGGATTCATAATCGCGACCCTTATCGGGATCGCTGCTATCAGCGGAGTTTATCTCTATCTCGGAAGAGCAAACGAGCTTCTCGGCGTTTGGCTGACCCTCGCACTTGCGCTCCTCAACGGCCTTATCGGATTCTTTGATGACTACACCAAGCTGATCAAAAAGCAGAATCAAGGCTTCCTTGCTTGGCAGAAGCTTGTTCTTCAGCTCTTGGTTGCCGCAGCTTACCTCTGGGCTATGAGCGCTTGCGGATTCATTGACACCGCGCTCGAGATTCCCTATTTCGATATTGAGCTTGAGCTCGGCATATTCTATTACTTCTTCGCGATCCTCTTTATTGCCGGAATGGTCAATTCGGTCAACCTGACCGACGGAATCGACGGTCTTTGCTCGAGCGTTTCCGCAGTTGTCGGCGCATTCTTCGCAGTTGTTGCATTTGTAATGCTTCGTCCCGAGCTCGCGATCTTCCCCGCAACCGTTATCGGCGGTACCGTGGGATTCCTTATGTACAATTTCTACCCCGCAAAGATCTTCATGGGTGACACCGGTTCGCTTTACCTCGGCGGTGCCGTTGTCGGTATGGCATTCCTTATCGAAGAGCCCCTCATCATTATGATCGCGGGTATCATCTACCTCATTGAAGTGGCATCGGTCATTCTTCAGGTCGGCTACTTCAAGATCACACACGGAAAGCGCATCTTCAAGATGGCTCCCATCCATCATCATTTTGAAAAGTGCGGATGGAGCGAGGTCAAGATCGTCGGTGTTTTCACTCTGATCACCGCGATCGCGTGTGCGCTCGCATATTTTGGACTTTAATTCTACTCAAAAAATCGGGAGGCTGCCGTTATGGCGTGGTTTGACAAAAGAAAACATTCGCCGTCGGTCAGCGGTGACGGCATAAAACGCCGCCGCGCAAAAAGATCCTCGTCCTTGCTCATCAGCCACAAAAAGGATAAGGGGTTGATCGAGGAAAACGAAGCCTCGCTTTTGATACTGCAAAGCAGACCCGATGCATTCTTCGCCGTGATCTATGCGCTTCTTCTCGCGCTTGGCGCAGTGCTTTCCTTCAGCGCAGGCTCGGCTTATGCAGAAGAAGCTTACGGCTCGGGATTCTACTTCGTTATGAACCACGTCAAGCACCTGGTCAGCGGCTTGGTCGTTTCGGGATTCATCTACTTCTGCTCACAGCCGCGATTCATGAGGATCGTTTCGATCGCATTCTACGGCGCATCGATCGTGCTTCTCGTAGCCGTACTTTTCGTCGGTGTTACGGGCGGCGGCGCGCAAAGATGGCTCAATCTCGGTTTCTTCACCCTTCAGCCCTCCGAGCTTGCCAAAACGGGCATAATCCTCTTGATGGCACTCTATCTGACAAGGCACGACAAGGCGGTCACCTCGAAGGGATTGAACAAGTACTCCCTCGTTCACGGCTTCTTGGTTCCTTCGATGATATTCCTCCTTGTATGTGTGCTTGTTCTGCTCGAGGATCATTTTTCGGGAACGATCATCATCGGGGCGATCGGATTCGGAATGCTCTTTCTCGGCGGAACCAATCTTTTGTGGTTCTTGTCGGTGCTTCCTTTTGGCGCTGTAATAGCGGCACTTATCTTCAGCACCGATTACGCAAGGCAGAGAGTTGTGAGCTTCTTCGACAAGAGCTCAAATTCGCTGACTAACAACTGGCAGTCGACGCAAGGACTTTACGCGATCGGCTCGGGCGGACTTTTCGGAGTCGGACTCGGTGAATCGAATCTGAAATACGGATACGTTTCCCAGCCGCAGAACGACTTTGTTTTCACGATAATTTGCGAGGAGCTTGGCTTCTTCGGAGCCGCCGCAATACTTTTGCTTTTCTTCGCGCTTGTAGCAAGAGGAATCATCCTCGGCTCACGCGCACCCGATAAATTCACGGCTCTCGTGATCTATGGTTTGACTTTCAAGCTTGCAATCCACGTTTTCCTCAACGTCGGTGTTGTAAGCGGAATGCTTCCGAACACGGGAATCTCGCTTCCGTTCTTTTCAAGCGGAGGAAGCGCAACGATCTCGCAGATGATCGATATGGGAATTATCCTTGGACTTTCGAGATTCTGCACACAGAAAAAATAACTCGAAAGGAGCCCTGAAATGCGGGTTCTTGTGACAGGCGGCGGCACGGGCGGACATGTAAATCCCGCTCTTGCGATCGCCAATACGATCAAAAAGAATATCCCCGATGCCGAGATCGCATTCGTCGGCACTGTGCGAGGACTTGAGAATCAGCTCGTTCCGAAAGCGGGATATAAGCTTTACCACGTTGATGTGCGCGGCATTCGCCGTTCGCTCTCCTTATATAATATCAGATCACTTTGGCTCGCGGCGGTTTCGCCCATGAAGGCAAAGAAGATCATCAAGGAATTCAAGCCCGATCTTGTTGTCGGCACCGGCGGATACGTAAGCTGGCCGATACTTGTCGCGGCTTCAAGAATGAAGATCCCGACAGCGGTTCACGAATCGAATGCGGTTCCCGGACTTGCGGTCCGCAAGCTTGTTCCATACGTTGACCGCATATTCACCAATTTTGCAGTCAGCGCCGAGATGCTTGGCAAGAGCGGCAAGGTGATGCAGGTCGGATGCCCGATGCTCGGGGAATTCGGTAACATCAGCCGCGAGGATGCAAGAAAGCAGCTCGGAATTCCGTTTGACTCGAAATATATCGTTTCCTTCGGTGGCAGCCTTGGCGCGGCGGCGATGAACGATATGGCGATCGAGCTTATGCGCGATTACGTCAGCGCAAACAAAAATGTGAGATACACCCACGCAACGGGCGGCGATCATTTTGAATCTGTCAATGAGCGCTTCCTTGACGAGGGACTTGATAAATACGAAAACATCGAGCTTCTGCAATACATTTATGATATGCCTCTTCGTATGGCGGCGGCAGACATAATCATCAGCCGTGCGGGAGCTATCACGATCTCGGAACTTGCGCGTCAGAGAAAAGCTGCAATACTTATTCCCTCGCCCAATGTAACCGACGATCAGCAAACAAAGAACGCAAAGGCTCTTGCCGATATCGGCGGTGCTTGCATGATCCGCGAGCACGAGCTTGTAAACGGCAAGATCTGCAAAGAAGTCGCTTCGCTTCTTGAGGACAGAGCGAGAAGAGAAGCTATGGAAAAGGCTATCGCGGGGTTTGCTCCCCTTGATTCCAACAAACTGATATTTGACGAGCTGATGAGGCTTGCGGAAAAGAAATAATCTGTAAGTAAAAAAGAGAGAAGGTGACCGCTTGGGATGAATCTCATAAAACAGAATAAGCCCGCGGCAAGACCTTCAGACCCGCAGACGAGTACCCCAAACGTTTCGACCTATGTAAAGAAGGAAGAAAAGGTATATGTCCGCAGATATGCAATGTCGGAGGGCAGACGCAGACGTTGGCTTGAGAATTACAAAAAAGCTCAGGCAGACGACATAATGTTCCCGTCAAAGAAGCCGCTCAAGGCTGAAGAGGCTACTCTTGACGACAAAAGAGAAAAGGCAAAGATTTTGCTCATTTGCCTTGGAATCGCCTTGATACTCCTGCTTATTTGGCCGATGGCAAGATTCGCGGCATCGCACCTTGTTGTTGAGAACGTCCGCATCGAGGGAAGTGATGCATACAGCGGGGAAGAGATACTCGAGACAGCCAAGCTCGGAATCGGTGACAGCCTGCCTATATTCAAGGTCAAAGCTATGGAGAATGCTCTCCGTGCCTCGCTTCCTTATCTGAAAAGCTGCAAGATCACATTTGAACTGCCCGACACGGTTATAATTACGCTGACTGACGAAGCCCCTGCGTTTTGTACCGAAATATTTGGCGAGTATTATGCGGTGAGCTCGGAGCTCCGCGTGCTTGAGAGAGCGGACACAAGCGGAAGATTTTCTAATCTGATAAATATTGAACTGCCTCTTGTATCCCGCGCAATAGTTGGAGAAACGATAGTTTTCGCTGACGGTGATAATTGCGATCATATCACGGAATTTCTCACGCTGCTTGCTGATTCGGAGCTTAAAGGACGTATTGATAAGGTATATTTCGACCAAAAATTCGACATCGTCGCTTGTGTTGATTCGGAATTCCGCGTGATGTTCGGATCGCCTTCCGATATGAAGCTGAAACTGGCAACCGTTGCAAAGATGATCGGTGATAATTCCGAAAAATGCGAAACAGGCAGTATCGTTGATGTCAGAGTGGTAGACGTTGCAGGCATCGTCATAAATGCCGATATTGACCCAACGGCGAGGGAATAATTTCCCGCATCGGAAGAAATTACAAAACAGAATTTTCCCGAAGATACTTGAAATTTGGGAGAAAAAATTATATCATAATAATGTAAATAATAACTTTACCTATAAAATCGGAGGAATTGAAAATGGCATACGATTACGAACACGAGAATTTTAACACGAACGACGATATCCTTGAAAGCGGCGTCAGCATCAAGGTCGTCGGTGTTGGCGGCGGCGGTAACAACGCGGTCAACAGAATGATCGACACAAATATCAGAGGCGTTGAGTTTATTGCGGTCAACACCGACCGTCAGGCTCTCCGCAATTCGGTATCTCCCACACTCATTCCCATCGGTGAGAAGATCACCAAGGGTCACGGCGCAGGCGCAAATCCCGAGATCGGTCAGCGCGCGGCAGAGGAGAATGCAGAGGAGATCCGCGCAGCTCTTGCAGGCGCAGATATGGTATTCATTGCAACCGGTATGGGCGGCGGAACAGGTACCGGCGCGGCTCCCGTAGTTGCAAGGATTGCACACGAAATGGATATTCTCACGGTTGCGATCGTAACAAAGCCCTTCCTCTTTGAGGGTCGCCGCCGTATGCTGCAGGCAGAAAAGGGTATCGAGGAGCTCCGCAACTACGTTGACTCCCTCGTTATCATTCCCAACGAAAGACTCAAGCAGGTCTCCGAGACCCGCATCACTCTCAAAAATGCTTTCGAGATCGCAGACGACGTTCTCCGCCGCGGTGTTCAGAGCATTTCCGAGCTCATCAACGTTCCCGGCTTCATCAACCTTGACTTCGCGGACGTCACAAGCGTAATGCGCGATGCAGGCTATGCTCACATGGGTACAGGCTCGGCAACCGGTAAGGACAAGGCCGAGATCGCGGCAAAGGCTGCAATCTCGAGCCCGCTTCTCGAAACCTCCATCAAGGGTGCAACCGGTATTCTTGTAAGCATTACCATGTCTCCCGACGTAGGACTTGAGGACGCAGACCTCGCTTCCACCATGATCACCGCAGAGGCACATCCCGATGCGAACGTAATCTGGGGAGCTGCATTCGATCCCGAGCTTGAGGACGAGATGAAGATCACCATTATCGCAACCGGATTTGAGAACCCCGGTCAGGATGACCATAAGGCTCCCGCGCGTCCCGCACAGCCCGCACGTCCCGCTCCTGCGCAGAGACCCGCGCCTCAGCCCGCTCCCGCACCTCAGGCTGCACCCCAGCCCGCTCCTGCTCCCGCCACACCCGTAGCTGAAGCTCCCGCACCCGCTCCCCAGCCTGCGCCCGCACCTCAGCCCGCTCCCCAGCCGGCTCAGCCCCAGCGTCCCGCACAGCAGAATCCCGGCGACAGCTTTGACGATATTATGTCCATCCTTCGTCAGCGCAAGCCGAGAAACGATTACGGCAACGGCAGAAGATAATTCCCGGAGGCAAAAAATATGACACTTTCCGAATTCAGAGCTCTTCTTTTGAGCGATCAGGTCATCGATATAATTCTTGACACAGATACCTATAACGAAATAGACGATCAGTATGCGCTTGCATACGCAATGCTCTCAAAAAAGAAGATCAATCTTCTTTCGGTAAATGCAGCTCCTTTCCACAACAGCCGCTCGTCAAGCGCTGAGGAGGGAATGGAGAAAAGTTACAATGAAATCTTTAATATCATGAAGCTCACAGATGCGGAGATGGCAGAGCAGGTGCCGGTATACCGCGGAAGCAGACGCTTCATGACTTCGAAGACCGATATCGTCGAGTCGGATGCTTGCGACAATATTATCAACACGGTAATGTCGCGCGAAACGCCCGTCGTCATCGTGGCAATCGGTGCCATCACCAACGTAGCGTCAGCGTTGGCAAAGGAACCCGAGATTGCCAAGAGAAGCGCGGTCATCTGGCTCGGCGGACACGCCCTCGAGCGCCCCGACACCAAGGAATTCAATTTGCGTCAGGATATTCCGGGTGCACAGGTACTCTTCGACTCGCGCGTCCCCTTCCTTCAGATCCCGTGTGACGGAGTTTGTTCCTCCTTCATCACCACCCCCGCCGAGCTTGATTATTATCTCAAGGGTAAGAATGAGCTTTGCAATTATCTGTGCTCGATCACGGGTGATTACATAAGCTGGGGTTACGGAAGATCAAAGGTCGTCTGGGATGTGACCGCTATCGGATGCATGACTCTTCCCTCGTCGATGGAGATCGTCGAGATCCCGCGTCCTTACGTAACGAGCGATTGCCGTTATGCATTCGACAGCGCGCGCCATCACTACCTCTATGTCAGAAAGATCCGCAGAGACCCCCTATATGCGGACCTCTTCAAGACACTGAGCGAAAAGTAATCAAAAAAACGGCACTTTTTCAAAAAAAGTGCCGTTTTTTTATTTCAGAAAAGATGAAAAAAAGGTATAATATATTTTATTAATCTTTTGTTTAAAAGGAGGGCTTGTTTATG
>JAFQGP010000085.1 GCA_017415485.1 Clostridia bacterium | reverse complement strand
TCTGCGGAGCGCGACTTAAGGAACTTTTTGAGAAAAGTTCCTTAAGAATCTTCAAAAACTTTCCCGCTGCTGTTGTCTTTAATTTTGATAAAATGAAAATTTCCGCCCAAATGGGCGGAAATTTACCTTTAACTAGCAACTAGTGACTAGCAACTAGCAACTTTTATCAATAATTCTGCGCCAACTCCTGAAAATACGCCTGCGGATGATCGCATACAGGACACTTCACGGGTGCCTTCTTGCCGACAACAATGTGTCCGCAGTTTGCGCACTGCCAAACGGTGTCGCCGTCGCGGGAGAATACAAGCTCGCCCTCAACGTTCGCAAGAAGCTTGCGGTATCTCTCCTCGTGGTGCTTCTCGATCTCGCCGACCTTCTCAAAGAGGAATGCGATGCGGGTGAAACCCTCTTCCTTTGCAACTCTTGCAAATTCAGCGTACATATCGGTCCACTCGTAGTTCTCGCCCTCTGCAGCGTCAAGAAGGTTTACCGATGTGGTGGGAACCTCGCCGTCGTGAAGAAGCTTGAACCAGATCTTTGCGTGCTCCTTTTCGTTGTTCGCGGTCTCCTCAAAGAGGTCTGCGATCTGATTGTAGCCTTCTTTTCTTGCCTTGGATGCGTAGTAAGTATACTTGTTTCTTGCCTGCGACTCGCCTGCGAATGCGGCCTGAAGATTCTGCTCTGTTCTTGAACCCTTAAGTTCCATATTTGTGTCCTCCAAATATATCAATTTTTTTTAATTTATTTCTGCCTCGCGGCATTTTTTACAGGTACAATGTGCGGTCAGAAGGTAGGATGTGATCTGCTCGCCGGAGTCGCGCTCGATGCGGTCGAGTATGTCGCGATCGACGGGAATGTCCTTGACCTGTCCGCATTTGTCGCAGATGACGTGCCAATGCGCGTCGTCGGGTAGGTCGAAACGGTCGGGCTGACCCGTGACCGAGAGGCGAACTATCGTACCCTCGTCAACAAGGACGCCGAGGTTTCGGTAAACGGTGCCGAGCGCGATGTTCGGCATTCGTTTGCGCGCCTCCTCGAATATCTGCGAAGCGGTCGGATGCGCATACGACGCGGCAAGTATTTCGGTTATCAGTTTCTTTTGCTTTGACATACGCGCATCCTCCCATGAAAAAGATTCTCCATCAAAAGTAGGAATGATTCCTACTGGCATTATTATACCATATAGGAATCATTCCTATCATCAATAAACTATTAACTTTTTGTAAACGTGTTGTAAATGTGAGAGATTACTTTATTATATAAACCCTCGCATCGCGGTCTTTGAGATATTCTGCGACTGCTTTTTCGGCATTTTCGTCGAAGACGACGTTGTGGGGTTCGGCATCGCGGTTGCTGCCGTATTGACCGAGGGGGGAGGAGAGGTTCTGAATGTATGTATTCTCATACATCTCGGGGCAGGAGGATTCCTCGAGGGCGACGGTGTGGATCATGCGGTATGCGGCGCGGTCGAATATATTATTATGGATGGAAAAATCGCGCGCGGTATTGGTGTAACTCCAGCCCTTGATGTGTGCGGGTGTGTGGATATTGTGCCTCTGCTGACCCCAGCCGAAGCCGGAAAAGCGCAAAATATTCTCCGCGATCTCGCAGTTTTCGACCATACTTCCGTCCACGCCCATATTTTCGTCAAGAAAATACTCGATCGAGTAGACGCAGTATTCGATCAGATTTCGGAGATATTTGATATTCTTCATCTGAACAGGAACACCGTTCGTCGTTTTCTGATGGGTAATTCCCGCGTCGTAGACCTGATAAATATAGCAATTTTTGACTACATAATCATCGCATCCGCCGTAGACCTCAACGCCATTGCCATAGCGGGTGACGCTGCCGCGGCGGCCTTCGGGGTAGTTGGGATCGGTGCCCGAATAGTGCTGAATCGCGCCGCCGACCCATCCGATCTCGCAGCCGCTGACATGCAGCGACACGACGTGCCCGCCCGAGGAGATGGCGTGAGTACCGATATATTTCAGGCAGAGATTTTCGATAGTGACATTATGATTACTGCCGACAAAGAATATGTGTCGGCGCGAAAGTGCCTCGATCGAGGAGAAGACCGCGCCGGGGTTTCCCGCGTCACAGCGCAGATAAAGCTCGCCGTATGCGTCCCAACCGAGATCGGGGATGGGAAAATCCTCGCCTTTCGAGGGTTTTTGGGTGGTTTTTGCATCGTATTTGCAGAAAATATCAAGATCCCGAGTCATTTCGTCCGAGATGACGAAATCCTTTTCCTCGACGTATCGGCAAACGAATTTTCCATCTCTGTAAGAGGGGATCAGCTTGCGCGAATGAAGCTCGTCATCACCGAAAACAAGAGTTCCGCAGTCAAGGATCGGCTCGCGAAGCTTCCAGATGTTTTTTTCGGAATCGTAAATCTCCCAAAGATCGGGGTCGGCAAGATTCTTTTCCGAGCCGTAAAGTTTCGGCTTTTCACCCTCGCCAAAAGCGCAATATTTGACTCCCGAGCGTGTCTTCACGCAACCGCGAAAAACGTCGCCGCGGCGGAATCTCACCGCGTCGCCCTCGCAGAAATCGAAAGACGACACTTTCGCGAGCGTCTTCCAAGCTCTTTTGGGACTTAACCCATCATTATCGTCGTCCCCGTCCGCGCTGACGTAGTAGACTGCGCCCGAGAAATTCTCGGAATCGGGCAGGGAAAGGATCTCATCCTTCAGCTCCCGCGCCTTTTCGTCGATCTGTGCCAAAATCTCTTTAGTTGCAAACATAACGCACCTCCGAATCGTGGTGTAATAATTCTATCATATTTTTGAGAAATAATCAAGATAAATGTTCAATGATGATAAAATATTGCCCGCACAGCAGAATGTGTGATGTTCTTATCGGAGAAATAAGATAGGGGTATGGGCGCAGCCCGATGCATTTGTAAAACAAATGCGAAACTTGCAATAAAAACAGAAGAGAGAGTAACACGGTTACAAAATTCCGTGAAGCTCTCTCTTCTCCGCTTTTTTAGTGATATTCTTTGCTTTCGCAAAGAGTGATATTGCCCTTGCGGGCAGTGATATTGTTCGGCTACGCCTCACAGTGATATTCTATTCGCCCTAAAACTCGCGAAGCGAATACCACTCGGCGTAAGCCGAATATCACTGCGTAGCAATATCACTCGCCGGGAGGCGAATAGAACTGGCGTGATACTCCGATAAGAGTATCACGCCAAAACCGTGCGGGCTGTTTTATTATGGGAGTTTTATAATGCGGAATTCGCTGTTAAGCATAACGTAAATATATCCGTCGATCAAAACCGAGCGGCAAGAGGATGAGCTCCGCCTTGTGTCCGGAAATGCCTCTTCACGCTCCACCACAAGCTTTTCGCCGTCAAATTTCAGCAATATATAAATCGTTGAATCATCATCCCGTGTCCAATCAAATATAGCAAATCCAATATAACCGTTCTCGGGATCAAACAGATATGAATGATAAGAGCTTGGAAATGAAACCAAATCCTTTACATAAGAGCAGACCGGCTCTACTCTGTCACCTTTATCGGCATAGATTTCGATTTTGAGTGCAGAATAATTTTTTCGTGAATCCTGCGTGCGACCGATACCTATCAAAAAACCGTTGTCAAAAGGTTTCAGGAGTTCCGAATACCCCTCGATATTTCCCGTATCTATCGATTTAATATTCCTATAATCGGAAAGATCAAAGTAATAAACCGGGTCGATAAAAACGCCTCCAACCATCTTTGCGGTGCAAACATATACCGTGTCACCGTCAAAACGAACCGATCTCACGTCCTCATCTTCGGGCGCAAAATTTTTGACAGAGGCTATCATCCTCTCTTTTTTCATATCATAGCACCAAAGATCGCAGGAAACATCCTCTACCGTATTTTCCAAAGTAACACTGTTATGAACTGTTGAACCCGATGTTGTAACCACGCGGAGAACATTTTCGTCCACATCGATCGCATATCTGCTGACAATAGTGCCATCAAAATCATGGCTGCCGCAGAAATCGAAGCCTTCTTCTCCGTAACTCAGAACGGATATACAGGTGCGCGAGCGAAGTACAAGCGAAGGATAGGTACTAATTATCTTTTCATCGCTTACCGTATACGGAGACACACTGATAATATATTCCTCCGTAATCGTCAAAGAATGATTAAGCCCGCCGTTAAGCAGAATAATTCCGTCCTCAACCGTAAGACTTTCAATATCTATCTGCAAAAAGAACATAAGCTCTACATTTTGCATTATATCGGCATTAACAATATCTTCCCGTCCAAAGCTTACCGTATCAGTCAATTCACCCGAACGTAAAATATTTACGCTGTTTGGCTTTGTGTTCCACCAACCGCCCTCGCTATTATACAGCATTCTTTGACGGTATGCAAATATCAATTTTCCGCTTTTGATCCTTGCGCTTACATAACTTGCATCGCCCACGTCTATTATGGCAGTTTCCGTCATATTTGCAGGATCCGAAACGTCGATCACCACGAGCCTCAAGGATTCCTTCGTGCTATCAACAACTATAAGGCTTTTACAATCTTCGGTAAGGAAAAAGTTCAGAGTAGAATAGCCGTATCCTCTGTTTTTGAATCCCTCATATACACCGCAACACTTACTTTTATCGCCATCGATCGAATAACAATATATCACATCGTCATTGCCGAGATAGAAAATATGCGTATCCGTTCTTTTGATAAGATCGGGTTCTATCAGACCTTCAAATTGATTGTCCGTGACTTCAACGTAAGAAGATCCAACACTATCCCGTACCAGATCCGATGTAACATCACCGGCATAATCGCTATATTGTTGTTCGTCTTTGTGAAGTATTTTATAGTATTGAAAAATTTTCGGCTCAATGTGTTTTTCGTAATTGTTTTTTGGTTCACCGTTGTTATTTCTTTCGTTCAAAAGCAAATTGAGGTAGAGATCGTAATACTCACTACCTTTAAGTGCCTCGATCTCCTCCGGTATTTCCATCGAATAAGGCAGAAACAACCATAAACACGAGGAAACTATCAGCAGCGAAAAACAAGCGGCTATGATCGAAAATGATCGCATTATCTTCGTTTTTCGCTCAACTTTGGGCAAAAGCGGGTCTGCTTCGGCGATCAGATCGGGCGAGATGTTGCCTATTTCTTCGTAAATATCGTTCTTTTTCATAAGTCGATCCCCTCCTTTGTAAGTTTGTCTTTGAGTTTTGAGCGGGTGCGGAAAAGGAGCATCGTCACTGCGCTTTCCTTCATTTTGTGCCTCTCTGCTATGTCGCGGATGGGGCAGTTGTAGAAATATCTTTGAAGAAAGATCACGCGGTCGCGGCGGGGAAGAGAGCGAAGAAAATTCTCGATCGCCGCGCGCAGGGTAAATCTGTCCGCAAGATCGTGTGAGGACGGATCGGGCAGGCACTCGGCGAGCTCTTCGAGAACAAGCTCGGGCTCGCGGCGTTTTTCCGCATTTTTAGCCTTGTATCTGTTGCAGGCAAGATTCCGACAAAGCGCGGCAAGATAACCCTTGAGCGAGCAGGGGTTTTCGGGCGGTATCGAATTCCACGCGCGGAGATATATATCGTTTTCGATCTCCTCGCAGTCGCTTTCATTTCCGAGAATGGAAAAAGCGATATACCGCAAATATTTGCCGTATTTTCTCTCGGATTCCGCAATCGCCGTCTCCGATCGCTCAAAAAACAGCTCGATTATTCTCTTGTCTTCCATATCGCGCACTCCTTTTGAAGGTCCTTCACCCTACAAGACAAATTTCGGCATGGGGATAACACTCTTTTTTCTATTTTATCATATTTTTTTGTGAAAAACAATATCATCTCATAAATAAAGGACTGATAAGCGGCTCTCAATCATTCATTTTTCATTATTCATCATTCATTATTCATTTGACCAATTTTGATTATTGATGAATAATGAATAATGAAGCCGCTTCGCTGATGAATAATGAATAATTGGAAATCAAGTGCGAACAAAGCTTTCTTGGTATAGTTTGATTGAAATATATACGCTTGTCGTTTATATAGTACAAACGACAAGTATATTCCATTAGCGCTAAAATAAATATTGTAAAACTCAAAAAAGTATGATATAATAGTCACAACATAAGGAAAGGAGCGGCGGGATGAGGAAGTATTCGAAAAAGGAATTCCTTATAATAATGGCAAAGCACGTCGGAGTCGGCGGGGCGGCGCTTGTGATGTTTTATATTTTTTCAAAGCTTTTCGGAAGCATTTGCCCGACTTATCGCTTTTTTGGTATCTGCTGTCCCTTCTGCGGCATGACTCGCGCGCATCTGGCGGCTCTGAAGCTCGACTTTTCCACAGCAATGTATTACAATCCCGTCTTTTTTCTTGGGGTACCATGCATATTTTTCATGGTGCACGAAAAACTTTTTGCGCCAAAATACGACAAAATGCGGAAGATCATTGCGGGAATACTCCTCGGCATCATTGTCGCTGTGTATATCGTGAGAGTTTGCATTTATGGGTTTGATTTTTTTGATTGATTTATTAGCCGATTCATCGTTGATGAGTCGGCTCAGACCACTGACAAACGTATATTAAAAACTAACATATAGCAATATGCACAAATAATTAGTAAAAAGCTATGTTCGCACTCGCAAAGCAGGGGTGAAGGGGGCGGCAGCCCCCTTCAAAAGAAACGATGTCATCCTGAGG
>JAFQGP010000084.1 GCA_017415485.1 Clostridia bacterium | reverse complement strand
CTACCTGCGTCCCGCAGCTTGGGACCGCGGAAGCGGTGAAAGGAGAGCGCGCGATGTAATTTTAGCACTCTTCTTACCAAGAATAGTAAAATATATCATAATGACTCATCCCACTGATTGCAGGTGAATAGTATGCAGTTGGTAAACACGATATATTCGCCGATGGCGCGCAAATGATTGCTATCCGCTTCGCGGACAGCAAGAGGTTCGAATTCGTTGGCAGATCGGGCAAATAGAAAGAGGATGGCTTCGCCATCCTCTTTCTATTTGGTCGAGATGACAGGATTCGAACCTGCGACTTCTACGTCCCGAACGTAGCGCTCTACCAAACTGAGCCACATCTCGTTGAATTTCAGTAAAATACTGTAATTTTTAATTCATCAGCACTATATTATATCATACGCGGCGGGGTTTGTCAAGGGATTTTTGCAATTTTGATGCATTCTCAGGGCGCGGGCGGTGAAAAATATTGACAACGCCTATGTGCGGTGGTATAATTATATTATAAAATGATATTGAAAGTGAGGTAATAGATATGCCCGGTCCCGGTGGAGGTTCAAGAGGCGGAGGTGGCGGCTTTAGCGGCGGCTCCCGCGGCGGAGGATTTGGCGGAGGCGGTTTTGGCGGCGGTTCACGCCCCGGCGGCTTTGGAGGCCCGCGTCCCGGTGGTTTCGGCGGCCCGCCGCGTCATCACCATCATCGCCCCTATTTTGGTTGGGGCTTCGGTCCGCGACGTTATTACGGTGGCGGCGGAGGATGCCTCGGCGCGCTGATGGCACCCGTGATCCTCGTTATATTCTTTGCCTTTGCAATTATTTATATGCTCCTGCCCGTGAACAACGTGGAGGTTTCCCCCGACAATTTCGGTCAGAATTACGACGAAGCCGCTTTTCAGCGCGCCGCTGATGCGAAATATTCGCAATTTTTCGCCCACGACGCGACCTACGAGGACAACATTCTGCTCTACTTCCTCGTCGAAG
The DNA here is from genome assembly GCA_017415485.1 of Clostridia bacterium. Lineage (GTDB taxonomy): Bacteria > Bacillota > Clostridia > Oscillospirales > CAG-272 > CAG-390. The sequence continues at coordinate 12,410 of JAFQGP010000084.1, read as the reverse complement.
AGGAATGCGAGGACATTTACTTCATCGCGTGGGTCGGCGACAACATCGCCTACGATGTTTCCGAGCATTTCGGCAACAATTACACCACGCTCGGTCAGCTTGTGAGCTCGCACGTGGCGAATTATTACGCCTACTCGCTCGATTCCAACCTCGCGTCGCTGATGGGGGAGATGGAAAAGGTGATCGTTTCGGAGGGTCTTTCCTCCTCCTTCAACACCGCACCGACAAAAACAGCGCAGCCGAGCGAGTCGAAGCTCATTGACCTGACGGGCTCGGGTGAGCCGCAGCTCACAGCCGCGACAGTCAATGCCGCACTTGAGTCCTTCACCGAGGCGACGGGCATCCGAACCGTCATCTGCGTTGACTACATCGAGAACGTCTTCCCCACCCCGCAGCGCGCATCGCGCGGCATTTCGGGCAGCGCGATCTTTATGATCGTCGCCATCGGAATCCTCGTCGTTGCAGTCGTTATCAGCGTCAGATCGAACAAGAACGGAAAGAAATAATTCCGACAAATAAGCTCAACCCCGCCGAGGCTTCCTCGGCGGGGTTTTCCACAACGCAATTTTGAAAAAAATTAGAAATTCATCAAACAAATTTGCATAAAACACTTGACAAACGGCAAACTACATAGTACAATATATAGTAGATAATTCGACGCGATATCCCCAAATGTGGGGGTTTTCGTCTTTCCTATAAATTTCGTCATACGGGAGACAAAAATGTCATATAACAGACGTACACTCTCTCCCGATTCGCCCTTTGCCATCCTCGCGGCGCTCCTGTTTTTTGCCGCGGCGGCTGTAAGGACGGTCGGTTTCATACTCTCTTACAGCGGGGAATTTCTGCTTTTTGACCTTGTGCTCGAGCTGATCGTTCCCGCGCTTTGTTGCGTCATCTTCGGCGCGATGCTTCTTTCGAGAAAAAAGAGCCTCATCCCCACGGTCTTCCCCATCGTGGGCGGTTCGCTTTATATAATTTTCCGTGCCGTCGGTCTCGAGCTTTGGCAGACCGTTGCGGTCGTGGCGATCTACGCGGTTTTCACCCTCGTTTACATCCTGACCGTGACGGGCATCCTCAACACCCGCCGCGTGCTGATGCTTTTCTGCGTTGGTGTCTCGGTGCTTTGCGTGGTCCACGGATCGAGCTTGACCCCCAGCCGAAGCTCGGTTCTCGGAATCCTTTCGATCATATTCGTCCTCGCCGCCGTATTCTTTGAGTCGGTTGGTATGAGAAGAGGAAGACAGTATTAAATAGAGTTTCAGCCGCATCCGGAACGGATGCGGCTGAGGTTTTGTTTGTGCTCTCGCGCGGGGCGCGAGTTAAGGTCCGCCTTCGGCGGAGTTAAGGTCACGGCGTTGCCGTGAGTTAAGGGCGCCCGAACTGAGTGAGTGCGAAAGATATTGCCCGGGACTCTGAACCCGAACCTCGCGCATAATGCGGTATGATAATTTAATTAGCGGTAGCACGAGGTCTTGTGTAGTTTTGCTTGCAAAACTACATCGGGGTTCAGAGTTACCGAGCGGGGTGGCATAACAAAAGCCCACAGCTTTGCTGTGGGCTTTTGTTATGGCGCGCCGTGAGGGACTCGAACCCCCGGCCTTTTGGTTCGTAGCCAAACACTCTATCCGGCTGAGCTAACGGCGCATTTCGTTATATCTCGTATAACGCCTAAATATAATACCACAAAAACGCGCGTTTGTCAAGCCTTTATTGAAAAAAAGTTTGAAATTTTGAAAAAATTAATATTTTATCATATATTTATTGCAAAATGCCAACAAGTATGATATAATAAAGCTAAACTGAGAAAGGACGGTATTTCTTATGAAAAAGTTCATTTCCTTAATTCTTGCAATATTGCTCGCTTTTGGGGCGGTTGCTTGCTCGGGCGGCGGAGCGGCGGATGTCACGACGGTCGCTGATGACACCACCGAGGCTCCAAAAACCGAGACCGAAGCCGCGACCGATCCCGTGCCCGAAACTACCGAAGAGATCCAGGAGGACAAAATGCTCAATATTCTTTTCCTCGGCAACAGCCTGATGTACTACAACGATATGCCCGACCTTTTCGCGAAGATCGCGACCGCGAATGGAAAAAAGGTCAGCGTCCAATCCGTGACCAAGGGAAGCGCGACTATCTCGGATTTCACCGACGAGCGCACCGAGGTCGGCAAGCAGGCGATACCGCTGCTCAAAAATAACAGCTGGGACTACGTCATCATCGAGCCCTCGCGCCGCATTTCGCCCTATGAAAACACGGTGAAAGAGGTCGAGCTCGCTTCCGCGAAGAAGATCCAGGAGCTCGCGAAGGCTGCGGGCGGCGACGTGCTGCTCTACTCGGTTTGGGGCAACAACAATGGCACGGTCATTGAATACAACGCGCTCAATCCGACCTCGATCTCCGAGGTTGCGTCCCACCATATGACGAGAAAGCCGCACACCAAGTTTATGCACGAGGTCAACCTTGAGTTCGCGGCGGCTCTCGGTGGCGTAAAAGTCGCGCCTGCGGGCTACGCTTTTGAAAACTGCATTGCAAAATATGAATTCAATCTTTATCACTCCGACGAGCGTCACCCCTCGCTGATCGGTTCCTATCTCGCCGCCGCGGTCATTTATGCGACAGTTTTCGGCGAAAATGTCGAAAAGATTCCCTATTCGATCTCCGCTGCGCCTGCAAATGGCGTTCTTGAAGGCATCGCAAACGACACAGTCCTTGGCGGACTTGTGCCCGATCTCACCGAGGACGCCACCGACAAGCCCTTCAATCTCCTGATCGTCGGCTCGAATCTGATGGACGATTACTCCTGCGCGAGCGTTTTCGGCAAGCTCGTCAAGGAAGTCGAGGGCAGAAACGTTGTTTCGCAGTACGTTCGCAGCTCGACGTTCGTTATTAACGATATCGCAAATGAAAAGAGCGACCTCGGCTTGCGCACCGCACTTGCCGAGAACGATTGGGACGCTATCGTGATCCAGATCTCCCGCCGCTGCACGAAGTCGGCGACTGACGTTGAGGCAAGCGAACTTGCCGCGCTCCGCACCGTGATGCCCCTCTTCAAGGCGGAGACCGATAAGATCTTCCTCTTCACGCTCAACAGCAAATCGAAGCCCGGCATCTTCACCACAGCCGGCGGCGACCCCGGATATACCGATTCGGGCAAAAAGGAGACCTACTCCGCCGCCGAGGGCAGCGCGTATTTCAAGGCACTTGCCGACAAATGGGCGGCTGAATTCGGAATTGGCGTCATCAACTACGGCGAGGCTTACCACGATTACAAGAACCCCGAAAAGATCGGCCTCGGCTACCTGCAGGCGGCGATGATCTATAACGCCGTCTTCGACAAGGACCTCCCCGAAACCGCGGAAACCAACGGCAACCCCGCCGCAACCGCAAAGTCTTTGCGGGAGATCGCGAAGAAGTTTGGCTAAAAATAAATAGTTAAGAAGGAGCTGTCTCGCCTCGAGACAGCTCCGATTGTTATTAAAGGACGAGCTCATATTCAATGATTTTGGATGAATATTATCACGAGACCGTAGGGGACGGCGTCCTCGACGTCCCGGACTGCACATAATTATTGTGTTGATTAAATTCAGAAAATATAATAATATTTTCTTGATATAATACACATCAATAATTCAATTGGGCTCGGGACGTCGAGGGCGCCGTCCCCTACGATCTCGTAAAACAATTTATCGCGAAAGATATGCTTTTCTCTCGTCCGTTTATCAGCATAAATATAGGAGATGCCCCGTTTTTAACGAGACATCTCCTTGAATTTTTAATACCTCTCAAACAAATCTATCCGATACAGGCACTCTTCCTCAACCGTTAGCGGGCGAAGTGAGCCCGTATTCAATAACTATCTCATCGATCAGCTGTGATAATTCCTCAGAGCAGGGCAGGTATTGCTTTATCCGCCCTGCCGTTATTATTTCAATATAATACGCATCACCCGAGTGTACGATCTTCGCAAGCCAAAGAATGTTATCATATTCCTCCGATTCAAATTGCAACATCAGCATATAGTGTTCGTCGTTGCTGATCGGCATCGAAATTTCGGAAAGATCATTACGTTCGATATATGCGGTGGAATCCGACATGATCTGCTGGGCGAGTTCTCTCGCAATATCTTCGCCGAGCTTGGTGACTCCGACCTTCTTGATGCTCGAGGCCAAGGATCTCCATTCTTCTTCTGAAAAATACCACGGATCGGTTCCGAGATATAGCTCCGCACTTGTGACATCAAGCGTAATTTGCGGCTCAAAGCCTTTGCGCACCATCAGAATGGGATCGTGACCTGCACCGATTCCGCCTTGATAGCGACGGCAAGCGACAAACTCCCTGATTGGAACTTCTTTTATTTTGTAATGTGTTTCGCCCGGGAATATGCTTTTTCTGATCTGTATTCCGCATTCGTCCCAAACAAGGTTGTAGTTATAAGCACGATAGTTATTCGGAGTAAATGTCAGATATGGAGATATAATTACCACAACCACGGCGTTGATTATCAGAAGGATCAAAAAACAGGTCAGAAAGGTATCTCTTTTCTTCTTTTGCATGATTTTTCTCCTATCAAAAAGCAAATAACACAACGCACAAGCTCCTCCGTCGGCTTGCGCGAATCTATCCGCAGCACGGGGCAAGCGACAGTCTTGATCCACTTTTCAATCTTATCGGGCGTTCTTTTCGCGGCAAAGGCGAAAAAATTCTCCTCTTGCTCATACATATCGCCGCCCGGCAGCACGCGGGAGCCGAATTTGTCGACGCTTCTCTGCCGTATGCGCTCCATTCGCTCCTCTTTAGGCGCTTCAAGGTAGACTATCAACTCATAAAACGGCTCGATCGCGGCAAAATCCGCGCAGACCGCCGAGAGGACGAAATCCCCGTGCTCTTTGATGTCGGCAAGCATCAACCGCTCGACTTCCTCACGTGTCCGCGCGACGGCGTAAGGAACATCCGATTTCGGGAAATAATAATCCTCGACGTCCATCCGATAATACCCGAGCCTTTCGGCAAGCCCCCGCCCGAGCGTAGTCTTCCCGCTGCCGTTCAGCCCGACTATGGCGATTCCTTTTGGCATTACAGCATCCTTTCGAGCTGTACCAGCAAATCGAGGCAGACGTTGTTGGCTGTTGAGATGCTTTTTACTGTCTGCACAACCTGCAAGTTAAAGGCGGCGTCTGATTTGGTGAATTGACCTCTCGAAATTTTTCTTTCGGTCAAGGTGATGAGCTTTTTCAGTGAATCTGCCATTTCCCCGTTCAAAGACACTCCGCAGGAGGCGTAAAATTCAAACGCTGAATTCAGACGGGAATAAATACCTCCGATCACTTCATCTTCATGGCAGCCGGTCAGTTCCGCGAGTTTGTCCCCGGATACCGCATTCATCAGTCCGAGCGCTGTGCCGATCAGTCTGTTATATCCCTCCACTGTTTCGAGACGATTGCTTCCGTATAGCTCCTCAAATAATTCTACCGATTTCAGATTATTGATATAGGACAGATGAAGATTTTTTTCCTTGTCCGCCTCACGCGAAAGATAGAAATGATCCGTTCCTATACCTCTGTATGTAAAGGCGAGCATTATTTTGTATTTTTCACATTCGGGATCTTCCGCGATAAGCTGTTCTCTTTCGTGCAATGCGCGAGAATGGTATTCAAGGGCCGTGCCGTATTCCTTTTTCATAAGATAATAGGCGGCAAACGTGCCCCAAAGCTTGGAAATTACGATCAGCGCGCGCGTGGTATACTCCATTGATTGTGCTTTTTGGGCATAGTCAATGCCTTTTTTTATGCAATCAAATGCAGTCCTCATATTTTTGTCAAAGGATTTTTCCTCTCCGTGAAGAAAGGCAAAGCCGACAATGTTGTAGCAGGTTGCCACGGTCAGCATATCGAAGGTCTGCTTTTGGCTTTGAGAGATGTATTTCAGACCCTCAAGCGCGAGAATACCGTATTCGTGTGCTTTTGCAAACATATTGACAGAGCTGTAGCACGCCGTGATCCTGATTCCGAGAAGGATCGACATGTTGATCGAATCATCAACTTTGTCCTCGCTTTGATAGGTTTCCGAGAGTTCAAGAGTCCTTGAGCGGGCATTGCTTTGAGTATGCTTGTCATTCAAAGCGGAGTACGCCGCCTCCGATATAGCTACCCAACGCATCATTTCATCGTCATAGCTTTCGACCCGTAGTTTCTTTGTCAAAGTGTCAAGATAGTAATGCGTATCTTCGCCCAAGATCAGCACTTCGCGCGTCAGATATTCCTTGACTATCGGCTGAAGATATATTCTGCCATCATTTTCAAAAACAAGATTGTGCTTTTTCAGTCTTGCGATGGCTTTTTTGAATTGTTTCCTTTTGACGTAAGGGTAAGCGAAATTATCAAAATCAACCGATGAAATTCCACCGATCGGCAGAAGGGCAAGGATGCTTAAAATGCTGTGCATTTCCCTTTTCATATCCGCGTCATCGGGATTGATGACCTTGTTGTTATCAAGCACACAGCAATAATGCTCGAGCAGAGTTTTTTCATCCTGACGCTTGCCATCCTTTTGTGCGGAGAAATAATCCGTGTCGTCCGCCCGCAAGCCTCTGATGGCATCAATTATCTCTCCCGCATTCATTCCCTGCTTTGAAAGCTCGGCGCACAAAACGGTGAGATAGGTATTTCCGAGCAAATAATCATCGATAAGCTTGCGTACATCATCCTTATTGTCATCCGATTCGCCTCGGATCTTGAAGAAAATGCGCAAAAGCTCGTCGGTTGGCAAGGGTGAAAGATGCGTCACGTGATCGTCAATGCAATAACAATGGCTGAGATCGGAGGTGGAGGTGAAAAGCAGCTTGCAATTTGTTTCAAGCAATTTGAGATATACTTCATTTTCCGCAGACAATTCTTGACTAAAATCTGCGCAGTCATAATTGTCTATGATCAATAAGGTTTCTCCGTCCTTTTGCATATTTGAAAGCACCCTAAGGCTTTCGGTTAAAGGATCTCTTTGATTTGTTCCGCTCAGATGTTCAAGCGTATCTTTTAATGTAGAATTGTAGCTTGTGAAAAGGATGTGCTTATATATTCCGGCACGACGCGAGAGGTTGGCGTAGTCATGTGCCAGAGTGGTCTTGCCCATACCGCGCTCCCCGGTAATGGCATGCACACGATAGGTGTTCGTTTTGAAAATATTTCCGAGAATATTTTTCTCGTGGTTTATTCTGCTTATATAATAAGATGGAAGCGAGAATTCATACGTTGGCGGAAAACAGTAAAGCTCTTCACTTTCTGAATTCGTTTGCGGATAATCGCAGGCAAATTTATATCCAAAGCCGTATTTTGAGGTAATATATGTTTTGAAAAGACCGTCATCGATCTTTTTGAGTTCTTTTATAAGATCTCTTACATTTTGGTTGGAACCATAATCCTGTTCCGATGATCCCCATGTATATGAACTTAATGCATCGTAGGATACGGGATAATTGTTGTTGCTCACCAATTTTTCAAGAAGTCTGTTTTGGAGCTTGGGCAAGTAAGCGATTATGTTCCCGCATTCGTTGGTAATAGCTTGTTTTGAAAAATCTATCTTTCTTGTGTCGGATAGAGCAAAAATTTTTTTCATAAAAAGCCTCCTAAGTTAAAATCCTATAAAAGAACCTATAATTGTTCTACAATCATGGTTTAAAATATAATTGTAAGGACAAGCACATTATACCACAAAAGACAAAGAAAGTCAACAAAGTAAAAAGGAGAACAAAAAATGAAAAACACCATCAAGAAACTCGTAAGCTTCATCCTCGTCCTCGCGACCCTCATGACCCTCGCGCTCCCATTCGCCACCATCGGCGCATCCGCCGCAAGCGCAGATACCGCCGCTTCTGCCGGCATTTCCAAGATCGCGGTGAATACCTCGCAGAGCTTTTATACCGTCAAAAACACCGCCACTCTCAGAAGCTCCACTTCTTTTATCCATTTCAAACTCGCAACCCTCAACAAAGGCGCACTTATTCAGACCTCGGGCTCATCCGGAGATTTCTATAAGGTCAAGCTCAATATGGACAACAAGGCATCCACATACTACATAAAGAAATCGGAACTTAAGACCGCCCCCAAGACGTCGAATGCCACGTTCTGTTACACTGTAAAATCGGCGCCTCTGCGTCAGGCTCCCTGCGATAACGGAACCAAGATCTCGACTGTATCCAAAGGTACGGTACTGCCCGTTATTGGCACACTGAAGAACAACCACGACAATTCCTGGCTGATGATCCTTACCGATGCCGGAAAGGTGGCGTACATTTATAGCGGAAACGTAAAAACGACCTCGAAGATCACTCTCACCGTCAGCGGTTCCGGCTTTATCAAGACCGGTGCGAGTGCACAGTTTAAGTGCACAGTAAGCCCCTCCGGAATCACCGGTATCAAATGGTCTTCTTCAAACACATCACTTGCAACCGTCAACTCCTCGGGGACTGTGACCCCTAAGGCGGGCGGCGATGTCAAGATTACCGCAAGCCTCCCCGGCATCGTCAGCGCAACCGTCAACACCAACATCACTCTCGGCGTGGCAGCATACTTCCAAACAAAGAATTATACCTGCTCCGCAGCATCCTCAAAGGCAGTATTGAGCTACCTCGGAAAGGCGGGTAATCTTAAGGACACAGACTTGTATTCCTCTATCAACGGATATGTGTACAAGATCAAAGATACCCTGAATAAGTACCTTGGCAGCGGCACATATTGCTGGAATACGTTCACTTCCATCGATGCTTACGAGCAAGCCATCCGCGGCAGCCTTGCTCAGAACAGCCCTGTGATCGTAAGAATTGCCTTTGATAACGAATATTTCTCATACTCATCGAATGGTCATTACTCCACTGTGGTTGGTATTTATGAAAAGGACGGTCAGGTATGGGTCAGATTGGTTGATTCCTTTGTGAATCGTTACAAGTCCACTACATACTCGAACTCCATAACCGGCGAGGTTGAGATGCCCATATCAAAGTTGTTTTACTACAACTCTTATCAGGGAAGAGATGTTCGATATGTGATTTATAATCCTTGATCTGAAAGGATTCTGAACCTATATTTGCGCGCATAATTTGTGCTAAACTGATATGCGGCGGTAGCGCGCAAAGACCCCTGTTGCGGAGCAACAGCAAGAGGTTCGAATCCATATAACAAGAAAAAGATAACCCATAGGGACTTTGTCCCTATGGGTTATCTTTGGCCTGCCCGAAAGGATTCGAACCTTCGGCCTTCAGAGTCGGAGTCTGACGCGCTATCCAGCTGTGCCACGGGCAGATGTGTTATTATTATACATCGCGGGGGAGGAAAAGTCAAGTCTTTTTTTGTCGCAGTGCTTGACTTTTTGCCCATATTATTATATAATGAAGAAAATATATTTTGGAGGCGCATTATGAGCTTACTTGGACGCGCTTGTGAAAAGGGATTTTGGGCGGAGGTTCGCGAGAAGGACTGTTATGCCCGTTTTCGTGAGGACAACCTTCGTCTTTATCAGAATCTCTGCGAGGGGCGCGAGATTCCCGAGCTGACTTACGGTCTTTTCAAGATCTATTTTGACACGGGAAGCCGCTCCGAATACGAAGCAGTCTACTTTAACCGTCGCTTGCGGATGAATGCCTGCACGTTTCTTTCGCTGATATATCCCGAAGAGGAAAAGTATCTGACATATCTGCAGGACGCGCTTTTCGCTGTTTGCAACGAGTATACCTGGTGCTTGCCGGCGCATTATGGTCAGGCAAATAACGATAAAAGCCTTATGGTCGATCTTTTTGCCGCCGAAACGGGCTTTGCGCTTGCGGAAATTTATACAATGCTCAAGGATCGCCTCGATCCGCTTGTTGCCTCGCGCATTGAAGCAGAGATCGACCGCCGCATCATTGAGCCTTACGCCACCAAGCTCAACAAGCTTTGGTGGGAGACTTGCACGAACAACTGGGCGGCTGTTTGCGCGGGATCGGTTGGCGGCGCGGTGATGCTGATGCGCCCCGAACGCTTCCCCGAGCTCCGAGATCGCATTTCCGACACGATGGAGTGCTATCTTCGCGGCTTTGCCGACGATGGCTTTTGCGTTGAGGGTAGCGGCTATTGGCATTACGGCTTCGGATTTTTCACCGTCTATGCCGATCTGGTCAAAAAATTTACCGGCGGTGAGATCGACTATTTCACCCGCCCGAAAGTGCGCGCGATTGCGACCTACATTCAAAAAATGTTCCTTTCGGGGCGCACTTCAATCAGCTTTGCCGATTCGGGCACCTCGCTTGCCTACCAGATCGGACTTGTGCACTATCTGAAATCGGTCTATCCCGATGACGTTGCAGTTTATGACCGCAGCCTGTCCTATACTTATGACGGTTGCGCCCGCTTCTGTTTACATCTCCGCACCGCACTTTGGTATCGCGAGGAATACGATACCGATGCGCTTCCCGACGACAGATGCGCTTTCTTTGCCGAGGGCGCGCAGTGGTACATAAAGAAAACGCCCGCCTACGGCTTTGCGGCGAAGGGCGGACACAACAACGAGCCTCACAACCATAACGACGTCGGTTCCTTCATATTCGCCAAGAACGGTGTCCAGATCCTTGCCGACCCGGGCACGGGCAAATACTGCAAGGATTATTTCGGCTCGAAGCGTTACACCTTCTTCCACACCCGCTCCGACGGACACAGCCTGCCCATCATCGGCGGCGAGGGACAGAAGCCAGGCAAAGAGTTTTGCGCACGCGATGCTCGCGTTGACGGTGATGAATTCGTGCTCGATATAGCTCCCGCCTACGGAATCGAGGGCCTTTCCTCGATTGAGCGCCGATTTTCCTTCACCGAAACGAGCGCTTCCGTTACCGACCGCTTCGATTACAGCGGCGGCGGAGAGATCGTTGAGCGAGTCGTCTGCATCCGCGAGCCGAAGGAGATCGAAAGCGGTAAGATCGCCATTCTCGATTCTTTTCTGACCTACGATTCCGACGCTGTTGAGTCGGTTGCCATCGAAAAGCACACCTTTGACGGCTCCGCGCCTTGTTACACCATTGATTTCGCCCTGAAATCGGGCAGAAATGCATTTTCATATTCGATTGATTAAGAGGTAAAAATGATTATCACAGTTGATTGCGGCACAACAAATATGCGTTGCCGTCTGTTTGAAGGAAAAACACTCATCGACCAGGAGCGCGCGAAGTGCGGAATCCGCGACGGCGCTTTCCGCGGCTCGACGGATATTCTCAAGGAAACGCTCTCGAAGCTGATAAAGACCCTTCTCGAGCGCAATTCGCTGACCGAGGGCGACATCGAGGTCGTTCTTTCCTCGGGAACGCTCGCCAGCGACGTTGGAATCTTCAAAATCCCGCACGCCGTTTGCCCCGCGTGGATCCCCGAAAGCGTAAAAGCGGCGGGAATGACCGTTATGGAGGACGTGACGAAGATCCCGATCCTCTTCATCCCCGGTGTCAAGACTCTTCCCGCGGATGACGCCGATCTTGAAACCAAGATCGTGACTTACGAGTCTATGAGCGGCGAGGAAAGCGAAATTTACGGCATCAGCGAGGCTCTCGGACTCCCCGAGGACTTCATCATCACCCTTCCCGGCTCGCACAACAAGGTTATGGAGGTCAAGGGGAACAAGATCTGCTCGATCCGCAGCGGACTTTGCGGCGAGTTTATCGCCTCGATCTCGGGCCACACGATGCTCAAAAGCGCACTTCCCGACCCCGTTATCCGCGAGGTGATGCCCGAAATGCTCACTCTCGGCTGGCGAATGGCGGATAAATACGGTCTCTCGCCGATGCTCATCAAGGCGAGAATGCTCCAACTCCTCGGCGGCTACACGCAGGATGAGGCGGCAAACTTCTTTGTCGGCGCGCTTCTGCACGACGATATAGAGACCGTCGCCCGAATCGCCGCAAAGCCCGATTCGAAGGGCAAGTCCGTCGTAGTCGGCGGCGGCGACCCCCTCAAGACCGTCTTTATGATCCTTCTCGCCGAAGCCGGCACCGAGAATCTTATAGCCGTGCCCGATGAAGTAGCAACTCTTGCATCGAACTTTGGCGCGATGCGGGTTTATGAGGCGTGGAAGAGGAAATGAGTGGACAGTGGTTAGTGGACAGTGAACAGAAAGACGCGGGCAAATAATTTTGCTTTGTATCTCTTGGCATTGTTCGAACCAATAATTCAGTTACCCGAACACGGATATTGCGAATGCAATATCCGTGTTTCCTATTTGTTATGCAATTATTTAGCTAAACGATGAACAGGCATATTGGATTAAATTATCATGTCCGGTTTCAGCGCATCGGTAAGTCGAATGTGTCAGAGCATCGGTAAGTGAATGTGTCAGCGCATCGGTAAGTCCAAGGCAAAAATATGGTATAATAACCGTCGAAAGGCGGTGACAAAATGTCTTG